>DATNLV010000797.1:0-13188 GCA_035602665.1 Bryobacteraceae bacterium
ATGCAGGAAAGCTTCAGCATGATCTTCCTGGCCGTGGTCAACAGCCAGCCGAAAGAGATGGGCCTGGTACAGGCAGTGCAGCACTTTGTCGATCACCGCATCGACGTAGTGCGGCGGCGAACCACGTCGGCACGATGGTCGATGAAGTGGCGGATGGCCTGCACCAGGCCCATTTCCTTGGGCTGGCCGTTCACAACCGCCAGCAAAATCATGCTGAAGCTCTCCTGCATGGCGGTGTGCTTGTAGAGCTGGTTGAGCACGATCTGCGGTTCGGCGCCGCGTTTGAGCTCGATGACGATGCGCATGCCGTCGCGGTCGCTCTCATCGCGGATCTCGGAAATGCCCTCGATCCTCTTGTCGTTGACCAGTTCGGCAGTCTGCTCAATCAGCCGCGCCTTGTTCACCTGGTACGGAATCTCGGTGACGATGATGTGATCCCGGTCCTTGCCGACGTGTTCGATGGCGGCCTTGGCGCGAACCTTCAACTGCCCACGGCCGCGCGTGTAGGCCTCGATGATGCCCTGGCGCCCCATGATGTAGCCGCCGGTCGGGAAGTCCGGCCCGGGCACGATCTCCAGAATCTTCTCGAGCGGCGTCTGCGGGTTCTGCACCAGCAAGATGGTGGCGTTGACGATCTCGTTGAGGTTGTGCGGCGGGATGTTGGTGGCCATGCCCACCGCGATTCCGGACGAGCCGTTCACCAGCAGGTTCGGAATGCGCGTGGGCAGGACCTCCGGCTCCTGTTCCTCGCCGTCGAAGTTCGGCTTGAAATCGACCGTCTCCTTGTCGATATCGGTCAGCAGCGTTGAGGCGATGCGCGCCAGGCGCGCTTCGGTGTACCGGTAGGCCGCCGGAGGATCGCCGTCCACCGAGCCGAAATTGCCCTGGCCGTCGATGAGCGGATAGCGCAGCGAGAAATCCTGCGCCATGCGCACCAAAGAGTCGTAGACCGCCGAGTCGCCGTGCGGATGGAATTTCCCGAGGACTTCGCCCACGATCTTGGCGCACTTCCGCGTAGGCCGGTTGAAGGTCAGGCCCATCTCGTGCATGCCGTACAGGATGCGGCGGTGCACCGGCTTCAGCCCGTCGCGAACGTCGGGCAGCGCGCGGCCGATGATCACGCTCATGGCGTAATCGAGATACGACCGGCGCATCTCGTCTTCGATGTTTACCGGGGTCGTGTTCCTGCCGCCTCCAGGGGGGCCCCCGAGCGGCATCTGCGCTCCGCCGCCACCGCCTGCTGGCGGTACGGGGGGAGTGGGAGGAATCTGCGGGGTATCGGGAGAATCTGCGTCAGCCAAACACGACTCCTTCGCCTGCTATTCGCCTCGTTCCGGGGCCTCAAAACCAACTCCCTATTTTACCAGAAATCCATTGAGGAAAAAGGGACTTTTGACCGACTCTTGCCCGACTTTTAAACGACCATTGACCGACCTTTGACCGACCTGTGACCGAGCCGCGCCCGCCAGGGAGCGGTCAGCCAAGCAGCCGCGCCATCGAGAGTACACTTCAGCTCGGACGCCTGACCGGGCCGCGACCGCCAGGGAGCGGTCAGCTCGCCCTACGTCGGCTACGTACTCTCAACTGCTGGCGGATGACCGTCAGAATGCTCTGCAATCCCTTTTCCCAGTCCGGGAACAGGTCGACATACTGGAACTCCCGCTGCACGCGGGCAGGCACGGAACACGACTCCGTCCGCACGGGAATGAGGTAGACTTCGTCGAGCGGCAACCGGCTCGCGCAATCGAGAGCATACCTCAGCTCGGACTGAAAATGTCCGCGCTTGGGAATCGAGCGGCCCGAGAAGCAGGCAACGAAAAAGTCCGAGACCGAGATCGCCTGTTCGATGGCGCGCGGCCAGTTCTGCCCGGGCAGCAGCTTCCGGCTATCCATCCACGGATCGAAGCCGCTTGCTAGCAGCCCCTCGAAGAGACGTTCCGCCGCGCTCCGGTCTTCCACCGCGTACGCCAGAAAGACCTTGGGCTGAATCTGCGGCAGGAACACGACACTGCCGTGCTCATCGGGACGAAACAGACCCAGGCCGTCGATCTCGACCTCGCCGCCCTTCTCCAGGCACTTCAAAACGATCCGCGCGATCTCGTCGCTTGTAGTCCGCTCGGCTACCGTCATCGCTCGCGCTCGCTGGGGTCCTTCTTCGTCTCGAACTCGAACCCGGGATTATTCCCGGGGAGAAATGTCCCCAGTCCGGGCAGGGGCGCCCGCTCTCCCCGCCGAAGCTTGGCCAGGATCTGATGCACCACCCGGTCCACTTCGTCGGCGGCGGCGGCTTTCGATTTCCCTGTTCGCCGTGCCAGTCTGCTCGCCAGGTCGTCCTTGTCCATCGCGCCCTCATCGTAACAGGGGATTCTTCGGGGACCGGCGCGAGCCGCCCCGGCGTCGATCTCCCAGGTTGCAGAAAGAAAGAGGCTTGTGACTCTATGAGAAAAATGCGATCCGTGGTGACTGGCCCGATTGGACCAGAGCGGCCTAGCCGTGCCGCACGCTTCTTGGGGTGCAGAAGTAATGCCGCGAACGTCCAAGACATTAATGGCCGCCGATGAACGCCGATAACTCATCAGTCTCCTATCGGCGTTCATCGGCGGCTCCGATTGTGTTCTTGGACTTTGTCAGCGGCGTGTATAGCGTGCGCCTGCCCGCCCGAGCCCGTGCTCGATCAAAAGCCGCGGGCGGGCAGTGAATCCGTGCCGCCAACGCTACTTGCTGGCCGGCGTCTGGGGGGCGGGCTTGCTCTGCGCGACGGGCTTCTTGCTGTGATTGATCCTCTTGCTCTTGGTCTGCTTCTTGGCCGTCTTCGACGGCGCCGTCTGCGTGGTCGCCGGGGCCTGCGTCGCACCAAACGCGAACGGCAGGCTGAGCGCAACCGCCAGCAATCCGAACCTTAGCTTTTTCATTGTCTCCTCCTATGGGCCTTTCTTCGCCCGTTACACCTCCATCATGCGGCGAGCCCCCGAAAAGCACGATAGACGCAGAAGGCTAACCTGCCGACCCAAATCGCGGGATGTCGGCTCGAACCCGTCCCCCAGCGGTTAGACTGAAATTGAGAAGCCATGGCCCGCCGCGAGATCACGCACGCTACCATCTTCCGGGTCCTGATCGCCGGGTTCCTGCTGGTCATTCTGCTGCTCGTCGCCGCGGCGCTCATCAGCGTCCAGGCGATCGGATCCATCCGCGCCAGCGTGGCCGGCCTCGTGAACGAGGAACTGGTCGCCACCCGCGTTCTCGATGACATCGCGCACGAGCAGGCCGCCCTCAGCGCCGTGTTCATCAAGCTCTCCCGCGCCCCCGAGGCCGTGGACCGGCAGAAGGTGTTGTCCGACCTCGACGAAGCCGACCGGCGCATGGATCAGATCGATCAGACCGTTTCGGGAACACCGGAAGAGCCGCTGTGGAACGATCTGCAGGACGCATCATCGGCGTTCTCGGACGAAGCCCGCCGCCTGCTCTCGGTCGAGCACCCCGCCACCCTGCTGTCGCGCGACTTGTTCCGGCGCCACGAGGAGTCGCTCTCCCTGGTCGCCAAGCTCGCCGCCCAGATCGACCGCAACGCCGCCGCGGCCCGCCGCCAGATCGACAGCCGCTCGGCCGGTCTGATGCAACGGACGTTCCTTCTCCTCGGGGCCTGCGTGCTGCTGGCCCTCGCCTGCGCCTCGCTAACCGTGCGCATGACGCTCGATCTCTTCCGCAAGATGGAGTGGCAGGCCAGCGAGCTGAGCCGCGTGTCCTGGCACCTGCTCGAGACCCAGGAAACCACCGCCCGCCGCTTCTCGCACGAGCTGCACGATGAGCTGGGCCAGTCGCTCACCGCGCTCAAAGCCAACCTGCACGCCCTGGAAATCGCGGGTGGTGCCGACCCGCGGCGCATGGCCGATTGTCTCGCACTGGTCGACCAGGCCATCGGCAATGTGCGGGAATTGTCACAGCTCCTGCATCCCACCATCCTGGACGATTTCGGCCTGGACGCCGCCATCCGCTGGCTGGCCGAGCACTTCACGGAACGCACCGGCGTCGAGATCGACTATCAGGGCGCGTTCCGCGAGCGGCTGGGGGAAGAGACCGAGACCCACTTGTTCCGCATCTGCCAGGAGGCCCTAACCAATGTCGCCCGGCATTCAGGGGCCTCGTCGGTACGCATCCGGCTCGACGAGCGCGGCGACAAAGTCACGCTGACGATCGCGGACAATGGGAAGGGTTTGCCGCCCGGCCCGGCGGAAGATCGTGGCATGGGACTGATCGGCATGCGGGCTCGGGCCCGCAGCGCCGGTGGAGAAATGACCTTCCATTCCGCCCAGGCCAAGGGCCTGACCATCGAGGTAACGGTGGCGGGGCGGGGAGTAAAGAATGCAGAAAAAGATCCGCATCCTGTTGGCGGATGACCATGCCATGGTGCGCCAGGGTTTCCGTATGATCCTGGCCGCCCAGCCGGACATGGAGATCGTGGGCGAGGCTGGCAACGGCCGCGAAGCCGTGACGCTCGCCGGCGAACTTCAGCCCGACGTCGTGGTGATGGATGTGGCCATGCCAGAGCTCAACGGCATCGAGGCCACCCGCCGCATCACCACCGCCTCACCGCGGACGCGCGTGGTGGCGCTGAGTATGTACAAGGACTCGGTGTACGTGCGCGAAATCCTGCGGGCGGGCGCCCGGGGCTTCCTGCTCAAGGACGCCATAGACCGGGACCTGCTGGCCGCCGTCCGCTCCGTGGCCGCCGGCGACGGCTACCTCAGCCCCGCGGTCTCCGAAGCCGTCCTGACCGACTACCGCCGCCACGTCACCGACCCGCTCGATCTGTTAAGCAGCCGCGAGCGAGAAGTGCTGCAGATGATCGCCGAGGGAAAGACCAACAAGGACATCGCCACCACCTTGGCCCTCAGCGTCTACACCGTGGACGCGCACCGCGGCCGCATCATGGAGAAGCTGAACCTCCACAGCGTGGGCGAACTGGTGCGCTTTGCCGTGCGAAAGGGTTTAGTCGACTAAGGGATACGTCATGTGGGGCAGCTTGTCAAGCTGCGCGCCGGTTGGCAACCGGCGCCGAAGGCGGGGCGGCCGCAAACCCGGGACTGGCTCGAATTTCGCCGCACTTGCGAAATTCGTGCCTGTCCCACAATTCAGCGCTAGATCGATGCGCCTTCGGTCTGAACGTTCTGGGACAGGTAGCGGAGCTGTTCGCGCATCGACTCCATGGCGCCCACCAGCCCACGCACGTCCACCGTCCCCAAGCCAAACGACTGGAGCGCCAGCCGGACCTCGACTCCGCACAGCGCCCAGCTGAACATCAAGCGCTGCTTCAGGATATTCCGGGCCAGATCCGGACGGTCCTGCGGCGCCATCAACACCAGCGTCTTGGCGGCGGTCGAAAGCCGATTGAAGTCCTTGCGGAGGCAGCGCAGGTAGTGCCGGAAAACGCGCCGGCGCTCCGCCTGCAGCTTGCCGTAGATCTTTGGATGGAAGCCCGGCTGCGCCGCCAGGAAATCGTAATCCTCTTCCAGGAACAGACGCTCCATCGGCCGGTACTTGGCGATCGAAAACTCACTCGACCACCCCAGGTCGGTCTGTGCCGCCTCTGCCCGCGAACGCACACTCCGAAAGAGCAGCAGAAAAGCGACGGCGGCCAGTACCGCCAGTCCCGCTCCCACGGTCAAGGCAAAGTTCATGTAAGTCTCCTCGCTCAGGATGCCTGATACAGCATAAACCACGCCCGTGCGGAAATCAATAGATTTTAAGAAATAGGGTCGATTGTCCTCTTAATCCAAGTTCTATTACTAACGTTCGACCGCACAGGTGGTTTTCGATTACCGCCGGCGGAGGGCCACTGCCTCCGTCACTCGGGTGCCGACCGCAGAAGGCTGGCGTTGATGGCCTCCAGTTGCCGCATCAGTAGCTCTTCGTGCTGCGTCGTCCAGGTGTGGCTGAACACGACCGTCTTCGCCTCTCCGGAGCGGTTCAGAAACACGATCCAAAGCGCAAGGCACGCCAGATCAACGCTGTTGACCGCCAGATTCACGGCATCCCACAGAGCGAGGCCTCCCAGATTGGCGGCCAGCTCCGCCAGCGTGCCGACGATGAAATAGAGCGCGTAAACCATGGAGTAGAGCACCACGTTGCGGTTCAAGGGGACGGGGAACCAGACCAGAAACGCGGTAATGAACAACAGAAAGATCACCATGCTGGCGTCCAGGCCGCGATTTGCCAGGGAGTAACAGCGCAGGATGGCGAATTTCTCCGCCGAGTGGCTCAACTCGGAGGGCAGCGTCATGGAAGACAACACAGTCGCCATGGTGAGACCGGCGAGCACGGTCCACCGGCCCAGGCTCGCAATCCCCTTGTGGTTCTGGAACACCAGGGCGTACAATTCCAGGACCACCAGAACCTGCAGGATCCACACCACCGGCTCGGTCAGGGCCCAGATCCAACCGTACGCGTTGTTCGCATACGGAAGGTACTGCTGGTGATGCGCGGCGTACCATAGGCGCGGCAGCGTCACCAGCGCGACCGAACGCACCGCCCGGAACAGCACGTAAGCCGCGAATATGCGGTACACACGGTGCAACTTCTGGCGCCGGAGACGCAGATACAACACCAGGTACCCGGCCACCGTCAACCAGGACAGGCATTCTACGACGGTCTGAACCGAGGGCATGTCCGTTTGCGAATGGCCGATTATAGCATCTGACCCCGGCAGGGCAATCCGTCTGCGGTGAATGCCATGGAAGACTGAGGTGGATTCGCGACCCACACGGGTGTATTACCGGCGCGCCGACCGCGTGAGACTGGTATTGATGGCCGCCAGTTGCCCCATCAGCTCATCTTCGTGCTGCGCCGTCCAGGCGTGGCCGATGATCACCGGTTTCGCTTCGCCCGCGCGGTTCAGGAACACGATCCACACCCAGAGGCATAGCAGTTCCATCCCGTCGTTCGCGAAGTTCACCGCGTTCCGCCCAGCCAGGCCGAGCAGGTTGTACGCCATCTGCGCCAGCGTGTCGGTGATGAAATACAGCGCGTATACCATCGAGTACAGCACCACGTTGCGGTTCAGCGGGACCGGGAACCAGGCCAGAAACGCGGTGATGAAAAGCAGGAAAATGACCAGGCTTGCGTGTACACCCCGACTCGCCACAAAGGCCCAGCGCAGAAGCGTGTAGTGCTCGGCCGAGTGGCTCATTTCGGCGGGGAGCGTCGCGCACGACAACACAACCGCGACCGTGAGGCCGGCAAACACCGCCCAACGGCCCATGCTTGCGATGCCCTTGTAGTTCTGGAGCACCAAAGAGTACAACTCCAACACCACCAGAATGTGCAAGATCCACATTGGCGGCTCGAGCAGCACCCAGACCCAGGCGTAAACGTTGTTCCCTAACCGGACGTACGGCCGGTGATGTAGCCCGTACCAGAGAGCAGGCAGCGCCACCAGTGCAAGATCGCGCACCGCCCGGAACAGTACGAAAGCCGCAAAGAAGCGGTAGACGTGCTGCAACCCCTGCTGGCGGAGGCGCAGGTACAACACAAAAAACGACGCAAGGGTCGCCCACGCCACGTACGCTAAGATGGCATCGGCGGTAGGCATGTCCGCGGTTCCGAATCAATTCTATCATCGGATTCCCGCGGTGGACCTTTACAGGCTAGGCAGAACCTTAGTACGCCAGCCGCAAGGAGCGCCCGTTCCAGGCGCCCGCCTGATGCTTCTGACCGCTACCGGCTATTCACCGCAGGGGAGGCAAGTGGGGGGAGCCGCGCGCAACTCGCCCCCGAAAGTGTTCACCGTGCTGGTGATGGCGCCGAGCGCGAGGATCAATGCAAAAATGGCCTTTACGATTGTCATCCGAACTTCCTCCTGGGATTTACCTGAATTCGCCTGCCAAAATAGATTAGCCGCGCCTGCCTGGAAAAGGGGGGAGTCGCGGAACATTTTCCGAAATCAGAACACCGCCGGGATCTTGTTCCGAATTTGAGGTAGGTTGTGGTCGGACGACTTTCGTGCCAGAATGTTTACCGGCAGCGTAAATGGGGCACATCGAGCCGAACGGTGGTCTGGAGCGCGGAGCCGCTCCCGACCTTTGGCGGCACACGCTCTCGCAGATTCCCAGCCTGTTCGGGCGCCTGGTCTATCTCAGTTCGCTGCGCGACAACAACACCGGCGCCTACGAGCACTTTGGCCTGGCCCACAATTTCGGGGAAGGAGAGGCCGGCCGTGTCCTGGCCGAAAGCCACCTCAACGGCTTTTCGCAGTGGCTGTGCCTCACCCTGGAGCAGCAGAAGGCGGACCTGGACTTGTATCTTTCCGGCTTGCCGGGCAGCCGCCGCGCGATTCTCGATACCTGGATCCGCCTGCAGCCCTACCGCGCTCTGGTCCCGGCGGCCGCCCGCCAGGTGGAGCGCGAGCTGTATATGACCGATCTGGAAACGATTCTCGAGCTTCTCAAGAACGAGTACGGCGTCGCTTCGCCAGATCCAGACGCATAGCCACGCCGGTCACCTGGCCCAGCACCTCGATCTCGTCGGGATAAATGAAGATCTCCGGGTTGCACTGCGAGGCGGGGTGCGGTTGCAGCACCAGTCGATTCTCCGTCAGGTCGCACCACGAGCAGGCATACCCGTTCCGGTACTCGAAGAAGTAGATCGGCCGCTCGAACTCGTTCCGCCATCCGGCTTCCCCGATCTTGCGCTGCGACTCGTCGATGATCACCAGGGCTCCCGGCTGCAGCAGCGGGTACATTCTCCAGTCCTCGGTGCCCACGTACCCGTAGCGGTGGTTCTTCAGGTCCAGTCCGTTGAGCAGCATCAGCGGCAACCTGCCCCAGCGCTGGATCATGCGGCTCAGGTACGTTGTCCTGCGCATATCGATGCCCGGATCGAGAGCCAGCGGCAACAACACCTCGCCCCGCATGTCCGGCCGGAACCCGATCGGGTGCGTCCTCTCGATGGCCGCCGCGGTCACGGAATCGGCTGGCAGGCCCGAGATATCGATGCCGTACCACTCCAGCACCTCGCTGTAATCCAGCCGGTAGATGGCACACAGCGAGTACAGGCGGTAAGGACTCGGGACCGTGCCTTTGTTCTCGATGTCCGCCAGACGGCTCAACGCTATGGCAAACTCGTCGTTACGATGTTTCTCGGCAATACGCAGGCTCGCCTCCTCAACCTCCCGGTAGCGGAGGTTCAGGCGCTCCCGTGCGAGCTTGAGTTTCTGTCCGACGTCCTCCATGCTATGATCCTGTCTCGGCGTCTACCGCTGGCCGAAGCGCGTAGCGAGTCTGGAGGCGCCGCGTCAAACCGGGACCCCCGCGAAGGTGGTGCCTGGTACGGGGAGTTTCCGACCCGCGACTCCGGGCCGTTCTCGCCGTTCAAGGGCTCCGCTGTGAATTATAACGGCGCTCTTCGGTGGGGGCAAGCGGCGCGGGTGGGTTTTGTTCCGAAAACGGAACAGATTTCGGAGGGAGGGTGAGTTTTGCGCGTAATTGTAGGTATTAGCGGCGCAAGCGGGGCGATTTACGGCTGGCGCCTCGTCGAGAGGCTACGCCTCCTGCCCGGCGTTGAGTCCCATCTGGTCATGACCCGCTCGGCCGAACGGACTCTGCACCTGGAAACCGGAAAGAAGCCCGCCGACCTCAGATCGCTGGCCCATCGCGCGTACCCCATCGACGACATCGGCGCCGCCCTGGCCAGCGGCTCCTTCCGCACGGAGGGCATGGTGGTGGCCCCCTGTTCCATCCACACCATGTCCGCCATCGCCGCCGGAGTCAGTTCGAACCTCCTCCTGCGCGCCGCCGACGTCACCCTCAAAGAGCGCCGCCGCCTGGTCCTGATGGTGCGGGAAACCCCATTTCATCTCGGCCACTTACGGACCATGGCCGCTCTGACCGAAATGGGCGCCATCGTGGCCCCGCCCATCCCGGCCTTCTATTTCAAACCCCAAACCATAGAGGATCTGGTCGATCACAGCGTCGACCGGGTGCTCGATCTTCTCGGCCTCCCGCCAGGCAATGCAGGCAATGCCCGGCGCTGGCCGCCGGAGGCCTCATGAGCACTTCGAAACCGCGCGTTGTCTTCCAGGGCGAGAAAGGCGCATTCAGCCAGCAAGCCATCCGCCAGCTCCTGGGGGACCGTACGGAAGTCGTTCCCTGTCAAACGTTTGAAGACGTGTTTGTGCGCCTTCGCGACCGCCGGATCGCCGCCGCCGTCATTCCCATCGAGAACACCCTGGCCGGCTCCGTTCACGAAAACTACGACCACCTGGTACACTTCAACTTCCAGATCTGCGGCGAGACCAACGTCCGCATCAATCACACCCTGATCGCCCCTCCCGGAGTGCGTTTCCGGGATCTTCGCCGCGTGTTCTCCCATCCGGTCGCCCTCAACCAATGCCTCAAGTTCTTTTCGCAGAACCCTAAGATTAAAAAAGAACCGTTCTACGATACCGCCGGGAGCGTGAAGATGGTCCTGGAGGAAAAGCTGACCGACGCCGCAGCGATCGGCTCGGCGGTTGCGGCCGAAATCTACGGCGGAACGATCCTCCGCCGCGCTCTGGAGGACGATCGCCGCAACTTCACCCGGTTCTTTCTGCTGCGCCGGCCCGAGGACGCCAAGCGGCGCCTGGCGCCGGTAGGCCGCAATCAGGAGTGGAAGACGACACTCGTCTTCTCCACGCGGAACATCCCCGGTTCGTTGTTCCGGGCGCTCAGCGCCCTCGCCCTGCGCGACATCAACCTCGCCAAAATCGAGTCGCGCCCGCTGCGCGGCCGGCCCTGGGAGTACATGTTCTACCTGGACCTGCTGGGCCGCGCGGATGAAGTTCGGGTGCAGAAGGCGCTCGGCCACCTCGAGGAACTGGCGGACTTCCTGCGGGTGCTGGGCTCTTACCCGAAGGGGGACTGACGGGTCTTACGCCCGCTGCGCCCGGACCATCGGCAGGGCGGCATGTGCCGAAGCCGGCTGCTTTCGCGTCGCGGAGGATTCCAAAGCGATCTGGAGCCGCTGGGCCAGTCCGCCCTCTGCCTGCCCCGCCGCCAAAGTGACCACGGGCAGCGCGGGGATCGTCTGCGCGAGCTTCTCCGTCAGGCGCGGCCAATCCATGCCGGGAGTGTCCAGATCGATGACCAGCGAATCGACCGGCTGCGACGCGCACAGGAACAGCGCTCCGAGTCCGGTCGGCGCCTCCAGCAGGCGCAGGCTCGGGCTCCGCAGCCTTTTCAGCGCGGTGTGAACCTTCGGATCCTTGCTGATCACGACCACGGTGCGCTTCATGTCGACGTCCCGAGCCTACACCGGATCGGGTGTCGAAAGCAAACGGTTGCTGGCGCAGCTATCAGCGATCAGCCGTCAGCTTTCAGCTAAGACGCTACGTGGCCCGGTTTTGTGGCTGACAGCTGATCGCTGATAGCTTGCTACAGCACCGGCCCGATCCGCCAGGGCACGAACTCGCGATGGCCCAGGCGCTCCGAAGCAGTCCGCTCGCCCGAGGCCACGCGCATCACCAGATCGAAGATCTCCCGCCCTACCTCGGCGACGGATTTCTCTCCGTCCGTGATCGCGCCGGCGTTGACCTCCATGTTGTCTCTCATGCGGCGGTAGGTGGCGGAGTTGGTGGCGATCTTGACCACCGGAATCGTAGCGAAGCCGATCGCGCTGCCGCGGCCCGTGGTGAACGCGATCACGTTCGCGCCGCCCGCGGCCAGTCCCGCCAGCGACACCGGATCGTAGCCCGGCGTGTTCATGAAAACCAGGCCGGGCGTGCTGACGCGTTCGGCGTAATCCACCACTTCCATCAGCGGCGAGGTGCCGCCCTTCGCCACCGCGCCTAGCGACTTCTCGAGGATGTTGCTGAGCCCGCCCTCTTTGTTGCCGGGTGCGGGATTGTCGTCGAACGATCCGCCGAAACGGTTCAGGTAGGTGCGGTAGTCCGCGATGCGCGCCAGCAGCCTCTCGGCCACCTCGCGGTTGCGCGCGCGCCGCACCAGCAGATGCTCCGCGCCGAAGATCTCGGTGGTTTCCGCCAGCACGGGCGAGCCACCATAGCTGGCCAGAAGGTCCGAAGCCACGCCCAGCGCCGGGTTCGCCGTGATGCCCGAGAAGGAATCCGACCCGCCGCAGTTCAGCCCCAGGACGATCTTCGACGCCGGAATCTCGGTGCGCTCGCAAGCGGCCGCGGCTTCGATGAAGCGGTCGATCTCGCGCCGTGCCGCATCCACCGTGGCGCGCGTTCCGCCGCTCTCCTGCAGGGTCAGCCCTTTCAGGCGCGGCCCTCCCAGGTAGTGCGAAACCTGGTTGACCTCGCAGCCCAAACCCAGAATCAGAGCCGCCGCGACATTTGGATGATCGAGCACGCCCGCGATGGTCCGCTGCAACTGCCGAGTATCCGGTCCGATCGAGTGCGCGCAGCCTTCGCCGTGCGGGAAGGCCACCACACCATCCACGTTCGGCGGCAGCCGTTCGTTCTCGTAGCTGCGCGCGATCAACTCGGCCGTATGCGCCGCGCAATTGCTCGCCGCCCCGACCGCGATGTAGTTGCGCGTCCCGGCGCGGCCGTCTTCGCGCGCGTAGCCGAGGAAGCGCGGAACGTTCGCGGGCAGGGCAGGGAACCCGATCTCACCCGAAGGGAATTCGTAATCGAAAGTGAGCTCTTCGAAGGCCAGGTTGTGCATGTGCACGTGCCGCCCCGCTTCGATGGGCACGCGGGCGTGTCCGATCCGCTGCCCGTAGCGCAGCACGTTCTCGCCCGCCGCCACGGCAGCCAGCGCCACCTTGTGTCCCGGCGGAATCGCCTCGGCGACCGTGACCGTGCGCCCCGCAAGCTCCAACCGCTGGCCGGGCGAGAGCGGCACACGCGCGATCGCGACGTTGTCGTCCGCGTGAAGCAGGATGGCCGCGTTCTCCGCGCTGGCCGCTTTCGTGATGTCTACCAGACTCATTGTTCCAATACTCCTTCAGTCCCTTGCTCACCCAGATGGACATGCAGCTTGCCGCCGGCCGCGTGGATCCACATGCCGCCGCCGTCTGCGGGCACGGGGATCTCTGCCGGTCCCGTGACCACCAGCGGCTGCCCGCTCTCCACGTCCTCGCGCAGCCGGCCGATGTGCACGTGCGTGTGGCACTGCGAGCGCGCTTCGTCGCCGTTCAGAGCGAGGCCCCAGCCGTCGCCGAACATGCCGCGGGCCCGCGCGACCGCGGCCG
>DATNLV010000806.1:0-6498 GCA_035602665.1 Bryobacteraceae bacterium
CGAAACGAGCACGTCGTAATCCACGAACAGCCTGCCGAGCGCCTCCTGAATCAACCGCCGCGCGCGCATCGCCTTGAAGTAGTCCCGCGCCGCCACCTCCAGTCCCGCCCTCAGGCCCGCGATCTGTTTCTGATCGGCAAGCTGGTCCACGTCACCGCTCTCAATGAGCCGCTCGAAGGCTGCGGAACCTTCCGTGGCGATGACAACCTCGGCGATCGCCTCGTACGGAAAATCAGGCAGCGCGACCTCCTTCATCTGGACGCCGGTCGCGCGGATGACATCGAGCGCGGCCTGGAATGCCGCGCGCGCGGAAGGCTCGGCCCAGTCCGAGAAATCCACCGGCGCGAAGCCCACCCGCATCTCCTTGAAGTCCGGCGCGTACTCGGGCCAGTAGTAGTAGCGCTGGCCGGCCGAGCCCGGGTCGTCGGAATCGCTGCCCGAAATGGCGTGCAGCACGATCGCGCAGTCCTCGGCCGACCGGCCCATCGGGCCGATCTTGTCCATGGTCCAGGAGAGCGGCATCGCGCCCGCGCGGCTGACCAGGCCGTAAGTGGGCCGCAGGCCCGTGATGCCGCAATAGGCGCACGGGCTCATGATGGACCCCCAGGTCTCCGAGCCCAGCGCGAAGGGAATCAGCCCCGCCGCCACCGCGCTGCCCGAGCCGCTCGAGGAGCCGCCCGCCCAGCGCGTGCGGTCCCACGGATTCAAGCCTGGTCCGAACAGAGACGCCGAAGCCGAGCGGTATCCGCCCGCGCCCGCCAGTTCGATCATAGACAGCTTGCCGATGAGCGCCGCCCCGGCCTTGTCGAGATTGCCGATGGCGTCCGCGTCATGATCGAACACCTGCCCACTGAAGGGCCGCGCTCCCCAAGTGGTGATGCGGCCCTGCACCGCCAGCAGGTCTTTTGCGCCGTACGGAATTCCCTCGAGCGGCCCGCGCAGGTGCCCGTGTTTGATCCGGTCGTCGGTGGCGCGGGCCTGTTTCATCCCGTCCTCGCGCAACGAAAGAGCGAGCGCGTTGTAGCGCGGCCCGCTCGTTTCCAGCCGCTCCGCGAAGGCGCGCACCAGCTCGGCGGCCGAGAACTCGCGCGCCCTCAACCGCGAGCCCAACTCGGCCACGGTGGCGAAGAACACGTCGTCGGCGAGTGCACGCATGGCTATTGGGCGCGGAACGAGAAGGCCGGCTCCGTCGCGGCCGGAACCGCCAGCTTCCGCACCGCGGCGACGTTCTTGTGAAGATTCTCCGCGGCCGACTGCGGAGGGGGCGGGGCCTGTGGCTCGGCCGCCGCGACGCCGGCCAACCCGGCCGGGATCAACAGGCCACCTGCCACCAGCCACGAGCCGGTTTGCGCCAGTTCTCTGCGCGTCAGTTTCATTTGGAATTCATTATAGGCTCGCCCGAGCCGGCCAGGGCTTCGAGTGCCGCCTTCTGCATGGCCGCGCGCGGCGCGCTGTCGCCGGTCCAGATCTCGAACTGTCGCGTCGCCTGCTCGAGGAACATCTCGATCCCCTGCACCACCTCGGCGCCCTGCTCGCGCGCGCGGCGGATCAGCAGAGTGTCGAGCGGGTTGTAGACCATGTCGAAAACCACCGAGGCCGGGATGCGCTCCGGGAAGAAGATCTCGTTCACGTTCGGGCACATTCCCAGCGACGTGGCGTGAACCAGCGCGTCGAATGTGCGCACCGCCGCCTGGTCGCGCAAAACCGGTTCGGCGCCGCAGGCCTTGGCAAGCGCGCGTACCCGGTCCGGATTGCGGCCTGTGATGGCCAGCGTCGCTCCGGCGTCCGCCAGCGCGAATGCCGCGCTCCGTGCGGCGCCGCCGTTCCCCACCACCAGGATCGACGCGCGTGCCAGGCGCAGATGCTTCGAGAGCGGAACCGTGATCCCCGGCGCGTCGGTGTTGGCGCCGCGCCACTTTCCCGCCCTGCGCCACACCGTGTTCACGGCGCCGATGCGGCGCGCCAGCGGCTCCACGATATCGAGGTAGCGGACGATCTTCTGCTTGTGCGGGATGGTGACGCTGAAGCCCGCCACGGGCAGGCTCTCCGCCATCGTCATGAAGTCTTTCAACTGCGCCGGCTGCACCAGGAACGGCAGGTACACGGCATCCATGCGGCGGGCCTGAAAAGCGCGGTTGTGAACCGCCGGCGAGATGGAGTGGCGCACCGGGTCCGCGATCACGCCGTAGACGCGTGCGTCGCGGCTCAGCTTCTCCGTGCGGTAGAGGTGCCGCAACTGGCGCGCGGAGACCTGCCCCGCCGCGGTGCCCTCCGCCGCGCTCGGTGCGGCGTAGGTGTAGAGACCGCCGAAGACCGGCGAGAGCACCCGCGAAGGAAATCCTATTTCGCCCATCGCCAGCGCCATCAGGGGAACCCGTGGGTGGGCGCGGGCCAGCGCGAGCACGCGCAAATTGTCCGAAGGTTTGCGCGCGGTGGTGACAACCTTGTACGCGTCCGCCGGAACGCGCAGCATGCGCCGCAGCACCGTCTCCAGGGCCGGCGTGCCTTCGTAGTTGTGATACGAGAGCAGCAGCCGCGCGCGCCCGCGGAACAGTTCGAGCTTCGTCGTGGCCGCTTCGGCGGTTTCGATTTCGATGTCGATCGCGCGGGAGCCGGCCGCGACGGCGGCGTCGAGGATCCGGATCTGCTCCTCGACACTGCCGTTGAAACGGCCGTGGTTCTGGTGGCGCCGGCAAGTCGCCAGAATCGTAGCGTCCGGGTACGCCGCAAGCAGGCCGCGGATGACGCCAACCCCCTGCTCCGGTTCGTCCAGGCAGTCCAGCCGGAATTCCAGAAACGTCTCGCCGGACACCACCTCGCGCCGGGCATGCTCCAGCAGCTTCTCGGGTGTGGAAAAGCCTAGTGCGACGGCAATGCGCGGGAATGATTCCGGCGACGGCATCGGTTGAGCGTCACTAGAATATCACGGGTGGGAAGTGCCTATCACCGAGCCGCGACCGCGAGGGAGCGGTCCCTCACGCCTGCTTGATGCGCGTGTGGTACACCGCGGCCCCGGCGGCGATGGTCAGGATGGCCGCGATCGAAACCCCCGGCCGAAGCATCACGCCGTAAACGATCGTCCACAGGCCCACCAGGATGAATACCAGCGGGATCAGCGGCCACCCGAAGCTCACAATGCGCAGCTTCTGCCAGTTCGGCCGCCTCCGGAAAAAGAACAGCGACGCCACCGAGAGCACGGCGAACGAAGTCAGGCTGAAGCCGATGTAGACCACCAGGTCGGGGAACGGCGTCAGCGTCATCAGCACCGCGCACAGCCCCTGGCACAGGATCGCGATCACCGGCGTGCGCCAGCGCGGATGCACGTGTGCCGCCCCCTTGAAGAACGCGCGGTTCTGCGCCATCGCGTAGTAGACCCGCGGCCCCACCGTGACTTCGGCGTTCACCGTGGCCACCAGGCACAGGGCGATGAGCGCGCCGAAGAGTCCGCCCATCGCGGGCCCGAACAGCGCGGTGGCCGCGGTCGCGCCGATCTCCACGATCGGCTTTCCGTCGGCGCCTCTCATCCCCGCCAGCGGCAGCGCGTAAAGGAACACCACGTTCAGAGCGATGTAGATGGCCGCCACCAGCAGCGTGCCGAACGTCAGCGCCATCGGCAGCGTCCGCTCCGGCAGCTTCAGTTCCTCCGCCACATACGTGGCCGCGTTCCAGCCGCTGTAGCACACATAGATCCAGAAGAGGCTGATGGCGAACTGCTCGCCCACGGGGAATTTCGAAGTGCGCGCCACGCCTTCCGAGAAATGGCCCCAGCTTCCGTGGCCGGCAACCAGTCCCAGCACGATGAAAGCCAGAATGACCGTCAGGTTCACGCCCGTGAGCAGGTTCTGCAGCTTGGCCACGCGCCGCACGCCGAAGATGTTGACCGCGCTCAGTACCGCGATCAGCGTCCCCGCAACCACCTGGGCGGGACCGAACTGCAACTGGATGTGGCCCCATCCCATGCTCACCGTGATCCAGTTCCCTCCCAGATCGGGCAGCAGGCCGCTGACACTCCGGGCCCATTCCGGACCGCCATTGGCGACGCCGTGCCGCACAGCCTCCTGCACTCCGCCCAGGTACTTCGCGCAGGCCAGCGAGGCGGCCGCGATGGGCGCAGAGAAGCCGGCGAAGAACGAAACCCAGCCGGTCATGAAGCCCCACGTCGGGCCGTAGGCGCGCGTCAGGTACACGTACTCGCCGCCCGAACTCGGGAAGTTGATGCCCAATTCGGAATAGCAGAGCGCTCCCGCCAGGGCAAACAGGGCGCCCACCACCCAGATGCCCAGCACCAGCCTGGCATTGCCCAAATCGCCAGCCAGAAAGCCGGTGCTCGTGAAAATGCCCTGGCCGATCATGTTCGAGATCACCAGCGCGGTCGCGCTGAAGATGCCGAGCTGCCGCAGCAGCGTCGCTGCCTTCTTGCCCACGTCCATGCTGATTCTATCGGCCACTTCTGGAACTTCATTGTACATTGCGCGGCTCGCGGGGGGCGGGCTTCAGCCCGCGCGAGGCTTCAGCCCCGCTAGAATAGTCAACCAATGAACCGCCGCAGGTTTCTTTTCACTCCGGGATTGCTCGGTCTCGACCGCCCCGCCGTCGCCCAGCCCGCCGCTCCCCGATGGATCGCCAAAGCCGCCGAAGCGGCCCTGGCCATGCAGCGCCGCGACTGGGAACAAGGAATCCTGGCCCAGGCCTTCCTCGAGGCCGGCGACCGCGATCGCGTGATTCTGCTCACCAAGGCCGCCATCGTTCAGCGAGTCCCCGACGGGCGCCTGGGCGTGGTCATCGAAGGCAGCCCGACGGACCCGGCCATGGGTGGCGAAGCGTATTGGCGCGCCGGCCAGATGACCGGCGACGTCGGCATGCAGGAAGCCGCGCGCGGCTTGCTCGAATGGATCCTGGTACGCGCGCCGCGCAGTTCCGACGGGACCCTCTACCACGTCTTCAAGCAGCCCGAGATGTGGGCCGACGGCTTCAACGGCGCTCCGCCCTTCCTTGCGGCGACCGGCCATTACGATGAGGCGCTACGCCAGATCGAAGGCTATCGCAAGCGCCTCTGGAATCCCGCCAAGAAGCTCCTCGCGCACATCTGGGACGACGGCGCGCGGCAGTTCAAGGATCCCAACTTCTGGGGAGTGGGCAACGGTTGGGCCGCGGCCGGCCTGGCGCGCGTGATTCGCGCCCTGCCCGAGAATCGTGCCGAAGACCGCAAGCGGCTGGCCGCCTTCGCTCGTGACATCATCGACGGCTGCCTCGCCTTCCAACGCCCCGACGCCCTCTTCCACAACGTGGTGGACCGTCCCGAGACGTTCGTGGAAACCAACCTCGCCCAGATGCTCGCCTTCGCGATTTACACCGGAGTGCCTGCCGGCTGGCTGCCGAAGGACTATCTCGCCGCCGCCGCCCGCATGCGAACCGCGGCGCGGGCGAAAATGGACGCGTTCGGTTACGTCCAGGGAGTATGTGGAGCGCCCAACTTCGACCATGCCGGAGTCGCCACCGAGGGCCAGGCGTTCTTCATCATGATGGAAGCCGCCGCCGCACTTGTGGGGCAGTCGTCCACGCCTGCGCGGGACGTCCACGTCCCGCCGTCCTACGGCCGGTAGATCTCCGGCACGAACGTCTGGTCCGTGATGGGCGGCCGCACGTACGCGCTGCGCACGCGTTCCGGCAGCTTGACGGGCTCGGGCGTCAGGTCTTTGTACGGAATCATCGACAGCAGGTGGCGGATGCAGTTCAGCCGAGCGCATTCTTTGTTGTCGGCATTGACCACGTACCACGGCACCTGCTTCACATCCGTGTACGAGAACATGTCGTCCTTCGCCTTGGAGTACTCCACCCAGCGGCGGCGCGACTCCAGGTCCATCGGGCTCAGCTTCCAGCGCTTGGTGGGATCCTTGATGCGGGCCTGGAACCGGCGCTCCTGCTCCTCGTCGCTCACCGAGAACCAGTACTTCAGCAGAATGATCCCCGACCGCACCAGCATGCGCTCAAACTCGGGGCAGGAGTGCATGAATTCCAAGTACTCGTTCTCCGTGCAAAACCCCATCACGTGCTCCACCCCGGCGCGGTTGTACCAGCTCCGGTCGAAGAGAACCATTTCGCCCGCCGCCGGCAGGTGCGGGACGTAGCGTTGGAAATACCACTGCGTCTTTTCCCTCTCCGTGGGGACGCCCAGCGCGACCACTCGGCAGACGCGGGGGTTTAGGCATTCCGTGATGCGCTTGATGACGCCGCCCTTGCCCGCTGCGTCGCGGCCCTCGAAGAGCACCACAACCTTCAGGCCCTCGTGCTTGACCCACTCCTCCAGCTTGACCAGCTCGATCTGCAGCCGCCGCAGTTCCTTGGCGTAATCGGCATCGCTCAGGCAAATCGCGGAATCCGACTTATGCTTGTGCTTGCTCACCGTCCCTCCATCGAGCAGTAGCTTACACCAACTGGCCGGCCGGCTGGAACGCCCCCTGCCTTCCGATCACCATGAGCGTGACGTCGTCGGCCTGG
>DATNLV010000807.1:0-10635 GCA_035602665.1 Bryobacteraceae bacterium
TGTACGGAATGACCTGGACCAAGGGCTCCCTGCTCGCGTCCCTCATCCACCACCAGGCGCACCACCGCGGCCAGATGACGGTTCTGATGCGCCAGGCCGGCCTCAAGGTGCCCGGCGTCTACGGCCCCGCCCGCGAAGAGTGGGCCGCCATCGGGATGCCGGCCGAGCCGTGAAGCTGCTGAGCCTTTTCCTGGCGCTGCTCTTCCCCGCCCTGGCGCAGGACCCCGCCTCATACATCACGCGCCTCGAGCACAACCTGCGCGACAACATCGTCGCCTTCTGGTACCCGAAGAGCATCGACCGCGTCAACGGAGGATATATCATCAGCGCCGATGCCGACGGCGTCATCAACCCGAGCGCATCGAAGACGCTGGTCACGCAGGCGCGCCAGGTCTGGCTCTTCTCGCGCCTCGCCCGCGAAGGGGTCCGTTCCAAGGAAATGCTGGAGGCCGCCGCCCACGGCTTTCACTTCCTGCGCGACAAAATGTGGGACCAGCGTTACGGCGGCTTCTACTGGGAAGTGGATGCGACGGGAACCCGCGCGCTGAAGCCCGGCAAGCACATGTACGGCCAGTCCTTCGCGCTCTACGCTCTGTCGGAATACTTCGAAGCATCGAAGGACCCTGCCGCCCTCGACCTCGCCACTCGCCTCTTCGCCCTCTTCGAACAGCACGCCCACGATGCCCGTTACGGCGGATACCTCGAGTCCTTCAATCGGGACTGGTCGGCGCCTCCCCCCGGCGAGCCCGGCTACATGGAAGTCCCGCCGGACATGAAGCTCATGAACACGCACCTGCACCTGCTCGAATCGATGACCGCCTACTTTCGCGCATCGCATTCGCCCGTGGCGCGGGATCGCCTGATCGAGTTGATCGCCATCCAGTCGAACGCTGTCGTGCGCAAGCCGCTCACCGCCTGCACCGACAAGTACGATCGCGACTGGACGCCGGCACTCGGGCGCAATCCCGCCTGGGATCGCGTCTCTTATGGCCACGACCTCGAGAACATTTGGCTGCTCACCGACGCCGCCCAGGCCGCCGGCATCCCCGTCGAGCCTTTCCTCGATCTCTTCCGGCAACTCTTCGCCTATTCCCTGAAGTACGGCTACGACCCCGCCCACGGCGGCTTCTACGACTCCGGGCCTTTCAGCCAACCAGCAACGAACCGCACGAAGACCTGGTGGGTGCAGGCGGAGGCCAGCGTGAGCGCGCTCTATATGTACCGCCTCACGCATGACCGCGCCTACTGGGACGTGTTCGCCAAGACCTGCGATTTCATCGACCGCTATCAGACCGACTGGCAGACCGGCGAGTGGTGGGAATCGGTCTCAGAGGATCTGAAGCCATCGGGCGCGAAGGCGCACGGCTGGAAAGCTGGCTACCACACCGGCCGCGCCATGCTGGAGTGCCTCCGCATCCTGCGCGAGATAAGGGTGGGGCAGGACTCCAGTCCTGCAGCGGGTCTCTAGACCCGCCTCCGGAAGCCGACGTGGACGTCCGGCGCGCCTCTGGAGAGCCGCCCGTCATGCGAAGAACCGCGCGTCGTAGTCGAACGGCTCCGCCGGGTGCACGCGAATTCGCGGGAATTCCGGGTGCAGAGGATTAATCAGCCAGTTCGATTCCGACGGCACCAGCGCCGACGGAATCACCAAAACCGCGCTCTTGCGTTCCACGGCGAAGGCATCTCCGATCACGGCCAGCCCTGGCGGAGCGGGCGCCCTCCGCCAGTTGGGAGGCAGCTTGCGCGGAGTCAGGACCACGCGCGAGACATCCTCCGGGATATCGGCGGCCACGATCACCAAGTCCTTCGGCGGATCGCTGGCCTCGATGTGGACGAAGTATTCGATCATGGCGAGCGAAAGGTGTTCCGCCGTGTAGGCGATCCGTGTGCCCGGACTCGACCAGCGCCCCCCGAATCGATACGGTCCCTCGCCGTCGAGCGGCGTCTTTGCGTAGGGCTTACGGACGATCCTGTAGACCCGGATCAACTCACGCCGCCGAACGCGATTCTACCCAGAACGTTCTCCACCGCTCGCGCTCCCGGTTCGGTGTCGATCAGTCCGAGCGGAATGGCGCCGCCCAGCGCCCGGTTCGGTTTCTTAAGCCACCGGGCCGCGGTTTCCCGGTCCCCGATAAACCGCTTGGCGAGCGCGACGACCCGCGCCAGCCGGTAGAGGCGGTCCGACTCGTGCCGCGCCAGGTGGCCCTCATGCCGGCGCCGCTGCAGGCTGCGCGGCGAAAGGTCGAGGGTCGCCGACAGCTCCGCCAGAGTCAAATCGGCGGAGCGCATAACGCTGCCCACCACCTTTTGCGGAAAACCCTCGCGGATGGCGGTCCGCAGGTCCGTATCGGTCCGCAAGGTGCGGCCCAGGGCCTTTTTGCCTCCCAGCTCCGCGATCACGGCCTGCAGTTCGTGTGCCATCTGTCGTCTAGTATAGCGCCAAATGGCGGCCGCTTCACCGACGCTTCCGCCATCCGGCCGTCAGCACAATACCAGCCGCCCACACCAACGGCGCCGCTACCGTCGCGAGCGGCTTCAAAGGGTTCTCTGGAAGCAACACGGACAGGGCGAATCCTGCCAGCAGGAGTAAGACAAAGCCCGCCGCGAATGGCCTCCCGCTCCCGGCCCGTGCCTTGGCATCCGGTGGTGCCGCTGGCAGGTCCGGCAGTGGGCTGCCCGCCGAAACGGGATCAGCCTGGGACATATCCGGCTCGCCCGTCCACCAGTCCAGCCACTGTCGCTCGCGCACCGCCGCTCGACGACGCGATGAGACATCGAGCGGGTACTTCACGACAAAGCTCCCACCCTGCCAGTGGACCAGCAGGCCTTGCCGGCGGCCCCAGCCAATTCCATCGCTCACGGTATCAATCGATCGGACCGCGGCCCGCGGAACGAAGAAGCGCGCCCGCTCACCCGCAAAGGCGATCCCGTCCGCGGCCAGGAAGACCTTCCCCAGGTCCCAGGCAAAGAACCCCTGAGCCGGATACAACCGCTCTCCAGGACACAAGCCAGCGAACTCGCCCCTGGTCCCGGCTGGCAAGCGCGGTTCAATGGCAGCCATCATCGCCCTGAGAAAGCGTTCGTTCCGCCAGCGGAGGGCGCGCAGCGAAAGCCACAGCGCCAGTGGCAACCCAAGCAGGTAGTATGCACCGCCCTGGACGAGAGCGGACTGGCCCGCCAGAAGGCCCGTCGCGGAATAGCAAAGTCCAAACGCGAGGAACAGGACCGTAGCCTGGTGCGTCCAGGCCGTCTTGACCAGGTAAATGCCGATGGTTGCTTGCGAGAACTCCGGCGCCGCTTCGAGCGCATAGTGGCCGGATGGCGCTTCGCGATCGAGAAGATCCGGATCGTCCAGAATCGCGAGCGCCCGCGACTTCGGTATTCCCGACCGGTTCGCCAGCATCAGCACCCGGCTTTGCATCGAGGGGTGCGACATAATCAAGCCTTGCACCCCACCCCACGCCACCGGCATGGGGCGGATCGCAGCCAGTCGCGCCAGCGCCGCCATCATGCCTTCCGGATCGCCGGTGACTTCCGACGAACACCGGTCGGCCGTCATTTCCCGCTCGCGGCTGATCAGCGCCATCAAGAAGAAAAGGGACACGGCCAGCAGGGGCACGTAACGCTCGAGCCCGTAGAACGCCTGGTTGCCCTGCACCAGGCGCGCGGAGACATAGCACACCAGGTACGCCAGAAAGAATGACGGCCCAACATGCGCCAGCCGTCCCCGCAGGTGGCCGATTTCGTGGGCAATCACCGCGTCGACCTCGCGTTTGGTCAAACCCACCAGCAGGTTCTCGGAGATCATGACCTGGCGGCCGCGCCGGCCCGCGAACGCGTTGGCTTCTCCCTGCCCCAAACCCCGCAGCACCGTGACAAAGGCCAGCCGTACTCCGGCTTTGGCCGCCATCGCCACCGCGCGATCGCGCAGTTCCCCCTTTTCAAGGAACAACACCGTGCCAGGGCGGCTCCGCATCATGAGCCACGTGACGCCGCGGATCCCGACAATCGTCGCTACGATCGCAACGACGATCCCTCGCCAGCTAGCCTCGGACAGCATTCCAAAAAGCAGGAACGCGAACAGAAAAGCCAGTGCGGCCCCGGGCGCAAGAGTTCTCTTCAGCGCGTTGCGCACGTCCTTCAGACCCAGGGCCGCCCTCAGAGTCGCCAACGCGATGGCATAGGCGATCATCGGCGGCAGCATGAAGACCAGGGCTCCCGCCAGCGGCTGAAGGCCGAGATCGTGCCGGGGCAGGCCCGCCACCAACGCTGCGATCCGGCTAGGCGGCAGGGCCACGATCCAGAACAGCCACGCTCCGAAGGTCACCCATGCCAGCCACACCACGGCGGCCGGCGCGCCCGTCCTTCGCGCCCGCAGCCGCAGGCCGAACGCGATCGCCCCCGTCGCCGACAACAGGATCAGGAGTGGAACGAGCGGTCTTGCGGGAGGCGTCCGATCTCCCAGCAGGATGTGCAGCGGCGGCGGCAGAGCGGCGCCCGGCACCCAGTGATAGGTGTACTGCCGCTCCCCGCCGAGGAGGTCGTGCCACTTCCCCGCCCCTTCGGCAGCTTCGCTTGGTTGCCCGGGCCAGACCTGAACATCAACCCAAAGCCACACCCTCCCGGCGCCGGCCTTGCCGAGCTGCAGCACCAGGGGCGACAGCCACAACTGGCCATCCACCAGTCCGTTCTTGCGCGCCAGCATCCCCCGGCAGGTGACAGTATCGGGCTCCGTGTCGCCACCGTCCCGCACCACGTCGCAGCCCAGCCAACGGCGCGCCAGGTCTTTCAGGTCGACTTGCTCGTCAATCCCGCCGCTGCGAATGGAGATTTCGACGTCGCCGCTCAGCTCCGTACGAGCCCGGATCTGCGCCCACCCGTCCACCTGGCCAGAGGCCTTGGATGCCACCGCGATTGAAAGCAGCCCGACAGCCGCGGCCAGCCGTTGCGCCTGTCCCATATTCGGACAAGCGTATCATTTTCCCGCCCGGCTCTGATACTCGACATGCACGCAGCCGACATCGGGCAGCACTCCCGGGTGGATCTCGATCGCCATCCGCCCGCTCTTGACCCCCGGGTCAGCCTCAGCGATCGCGCGCGCCTCATCCGCCGACGCCGCGTTGATCACCGCCATGCCGCGGATCTGGCCACCGTCCATGAACGGACCCACCAGCAGGTATTTCCCCGCCTCCACCTGCGAGCGAAGGTAGGCCGTGTGCTGCCGGAAAAACTCGGTGCGCTCCTCCGGGGTTTGCGGCGCGTCCGCCTTGGCGCCCTTCACGTACAGCGCGATGAAGTACGCTTTCAGGTTCTTTGGGATATCGGGGAACTGCGCAGACGGCTGCGGCACCTGCCCAGCCATCACGCCCGAAACCACCAGCGACAGCGCAACCACCGCTGTCTTCAGTTTGAAACGTGACCTCTCATTCATGCTGTATCACCTCGTATCGCCTCTCACTCAAGGGGCCTTTGCTTGCCCTATAGTTCGTCAGTTCCCTCACTGCCCATTGAAACGCTATAGACTGGTCCCCGCCAAACTGCGCCAAGACGGCGTTCTCCCAGCGGAACATGCCCTTCAGGTCGAGCTGCTTCCTCACCCAGTGCTCGAAGCCGTCCAGGTCCAGACACTCGACATGGCCCTCCTCGTCTGCGGCCAGTCCATAGCCGTCGAGAAATGCGCGCAGTGCCCCGACCGACACTCTCCCCAAGAACATCGCCGGCCGGTCTCTGAGAACGTCCAGAAATCCACTGGCGGGCAGCGGGTCGCCGACCAAAAAGCGAGGCTCCCGCGGCTTCAGCGCGTCCGCCCTGGACGCGAGTGCCGCAGCGAGTTCCTCGAAGAAAAGATCAAACGCCCTTTCATCGTCTTCGGCCGCCTGCAAGAGGATTTGGGTCACGCCCAACTCGGCAGATACCGCAGGCCTGTAACGCGTGAGAACCCAGTCCCGAAAGGCGTCAAACGAAAAGTCCCGCGCTCCTGAGATCTGAGGGAAGAAGCCATACCCCAGTTGAAATGCTTCCAGACGAACCAACGAGCGACAGCCCAGGTGGGCCAAGGGCGAAGCCTTGATTCTGTACAGCAGCTCTAGGTACATGTGGGAACCGATTCTCCTTCGCGGCCCAGCCGCAAGTGAACCATGGACATCATCGTCCCCGCCTTCTCACCGCTTCCCAACTCGAGCGCGGTCATTCGCAGAACACCTTGACCTTGGTCTGGCCGCGGCTCTCGTCCACGTCGATGGTGAGGTCGTTCAGTTGGTCGATCATCTCTTCCAGATTCTCGGGCTTGATCTGGCTCAGATCGAACGCCACGCCTTTCTCGCGCATGGCGTCGTTCACCTGCTCCCGCGCCTGGGCCGGAATCAGGCTCGCCAGCTTCACCCCGGCGCGAAGCAGCTGCATCGGCACGCGGATGTTCACCGAGGTCGGCCCGTGGTTTCCGTAGCTGTGCTGAGAGTCCACCACCACGCGCAGGTATTTGGGTTTCGCCTTCGAGCCCGTCTCGGAGTTGCCACCGGCGGACGCGGGTTGCTCTTTCTCGAGCGCGGCGATCAACCGCTCCGCTTCATCGGCCGTGATCTTGCCCTCCGACAGCATTTGTAGAATGTCCATGCGGTCACTCATAGTTCCTCCTCAGAAAACGTGGATCAAAACGGACGCGCGCTCGTCATCGAACGCAATGTCGCTCCCCTTCAGCGCGCTCAGAATCTGCCACAAGGCAGACAACGCCTGAAAGGGATCGCTCCGGCCAACCAGGCACGCCACAAACACCACCGGCAGCAACAGCAGCGCAACCGGCAGCAGCAGCAGCCACACCAGGGCCAGCGGAATCCAGAGCCGGAAGCCCCGGCTCTTTTTGTTGCGTACACTCACTGAGGCGACAAGGGGGATCATTTCAATGCCTCCAACTCCCGTATGGCGTCCTGCGCCTGGATCTCTCCGCGTTTGAGCCGGTCCAGAACCTCGCTTCTCGATGGGGTCGGGTTGTTCTCGACGAACTCCAGAGCGTTGGCCAGGCGCGTGAGACGGCTCTTGATGGTCGGGTAGCTGACGCCGAAAACCTGCTCCATCTCTTTAATCGATCCGTGACTGCGCACAAACGCCGTGATGAAGACCTGGTCTTCCAGGCTCAGCCTGGCCAGTTGCGGCAGCTCGAACGAGCCTTCGATAACGATGTCCTTCCCGGCCAACCGTACACGCTCGACGACGATCGGCTGGCCCTGGGTTAATTGCGTCAGCTCCTGCCAATCCGTCATTGCCCGATCCTCAACAGATTCATTTACTCAATGTATAACTCAAGTTTGTTAAGTTTGCAAGCGAAAAATATAACTTTTGTGAAGTGTGGCACTCGGAGCAAAGCCTGGGCCCGCGACGGCCGATATGGTTCACAGGAACGCTTGTGTTTACATCAGCGCGGTGTTGTCGTTGGGCTTTGGGAGCGGCCGTGGCCGTGTGGGGAGCGGGCTGCGCCAACCGCAAGCCCGCCGGCCCTCTCGACCGTATCGAGCAGATCGCCAGCCTCCCGGTCGAGGCCTACGAGAAGCGGCTGCCCGTCCATATCACCGGCTGGGCCACCGTCCCGGAGCCTACGCTGAACATCCTGTTCATTGAGGACGGCACCGGCGCCGCTCGCGTCGATCTGCCTTTCAATCAGATCTCGATCGAACCGGGAGAGCGCATCGAAGTCACCGGCGTCGCCGGCTTCGGCGGCCCCACGCCCACCATTGTCGCGGCTCATGTGCAACGGTTTGGGGGCAAGCACGAACTCAACCCCCAGCCGATCACGATTGCCGATCTGCTTAGAAGCCGCGCGACTTTCCGTTACGTCGAGCTCACGGGCGTGCTGCGCTGCCGGTATTTCGACCGGGCGGGCCGCACCGCCGTACGGATCGGGTCGGGCGGAGCGACGGTGGACGCCCATGTAGGCGGGATTGGCGCGCTGGACACCCACCTGGCGCCTGGGAATCGGGTGCGCCTGCGCGGTGTTGCCACCACCAGCCGCGACGTGTACGGAAACGGCGGCCGCGCTCAACTGTGGACCGCCAGTGCGAGCGACGCGGTCACGGTCCAGGCCGTTCCAGCGGAGATCCCGATCGAAACAGTCCGGAGCATTTCCTCGCTCACCCGCTCCGCGTTGCCGGACCGCATGCTGCATCTGCGCGGCACCGTGCGCCCGGACCGCCTGAGCGAGGGAGTGGCGCTGACCGACCGGACCGGTTCCATCCGGGTGAGGCGCAGGCCGGCGGCGGTCCTCGAATCCGGAGACGATATAGACGTCTTCGGCTTTGCCGACATGAGCACAGGCGCCATCGAGCTCGCGGACGCGGTTCTGCGCCCCGCGCGCTTCGAGCAACATCAGGCCGCGCGCGAAGCCCGGGTCCTGACATCCATCGCGCAGGTTCACGCCCTCAGCGCGGACGAGGCAGGGCGCGCTCTGCCGGTTCGGGTCAGTGCCACTGTGACCTACATCAATCCGGTTTCACACGTCTTCTTCGTGCAGGATGAGACCGGGCCCACCTTTGTCAACAGTCCTGGTCTCCAGGATTTCGGCGTGGCGGCCGGGGATCGCGTGGAGATAGCCGGAGTCACCGGCCCCGGCAACTTCGCTCCGGTCATCATGGGCGCCTCGGTGGCGCGAGTTTCCACTGGTTCCATGCCCGCCCCGGCGGCTGCTTCCTTTGACGATCTGTTCTCCGGCAAACAGGACAGCGCCTGGGTCAGAACCGAAGGGGTGGTGCAGAGCGTCGACATCGGCCACTCCGAGGATCAACTCTGGCTGCAGTGGGGACAACACCGCTATCTGGTACTGATCGCGAATCCGCTCCACGAGCCGCTGCCGCCTCCCGACACGCGTGTGGAGGTAAGGGGCGTTTGCGGCACCCTCTTCAACTCCAAGCGCCAGATTCTGGGGATCCAGATCTACGTCCCGTCGCCACGCTTCCTCCGGACGTTGGCGCCGGCCCAGAATGCGGCCCGGCTGCCGCTGCGGCCGATCAACGATCTGCTCCGCTTCTCCGTTCAGGATTCCCCCGACCAGCGCGTTCGCGTCCGTGGGGTCGTCACCCTGGCAAACCCTCACGGCCCCACCTATATCCGAGATGCCGAGAGCGGCCTCAAGGTCCGCGACCACGCGCCCGCCGATATTGGGCCTGGCGATCTGGTGGATGTGGTCGGGTTCGCGCACCCCGGCGACTTCAGCGCGGAGCTGTGGGACGCCGCGGTGACACGCATCCAGGGGGGGCGCCCACCACTGCCCGCGCCGGTCACGGTCGATCAGGTGCTCGAAGGCACGCACGACGCGGAACTGGTGAGGATCGACGCCTTCCTGGTGGATGAGCTGGCCGGCGCGGACCAGAACTCCCTGGTCCTCCAGGCGGGAGGAAGACTCTTCCGCGCGACTTTGGATCGCGGGCAGATTCCAGCTCTCGAACGCGGCAGCATCCTCCGGCTGACCGGCGTCTGCTCGATAGAAGCGAGCAGCAACCTGGCCTATCTCGTACCCAGATCCTTCACCATCATCCTCCGTGACCCGGCCGACGTGGTCTTGGTCGAGAGCGCGTCCTGGTGGACCGCGGGCCACCTGTTCGCGGTGGTAGGCTCGATGCTGGCTTTCCTCCTGGCTGTCCTCGCCTGGGTGGCGGTGCTGCGGCGGCGGGTGGAACAGCAGACGGCGGTCATCCGCGAGAAACTCGATCAGGAGGCTTCGCTCAAGGAGGCCGCCCAGCAGGCCAGCCGGGTGAAGAGCGAGTTCCTGGCCAATATGAGCCACGAGATCCGGACGCCGCTCAACGGCATCCTCGGATTCACCGGCCTGATGGCCACCAGCCAGTTGACCGACGCCCAGCGCGAGTACAACGAAGCCGTCCGCGCATCGGCTGAATCGCTCCTGGTGGTGATCAACGACATCCTCGATTTCTCGCGCATCGAGGCTGGCAGGTTGAATCTGGAATCTGCCAACTTCTCCATTCGCCAATGCGTCGAGGGCGCGGTCCGGTCGATCGAGCCGCTGGCTGCCGGCAAGGGCCTCCAAATGATCACCCAGATCGCCGGCGATGTTCCGGATTGGGTGCGAGGCGATTCGCACCGGCTGCGCCAGATTCTCCTGAACCTGACCGGCAACGCGGTCAAGTTCACCGAGGCGGGCCATATCTCGGTATCCGTGTCGCTCGAAGAGGCGGACCTCAACCCGGCCGGAGATGCGTCCCGGACCGCGATTCGCTTCGCGGTATCCGACACCGGCATGGGCATCCCCGAAGCCCAGCAGCCGCTGATCTTCCAGCCGTTTCAACAGGCCGATGGCTCGATCACGCGCCGCTTCGGCGGCAGTGGCCTGGGCCTGAGCATCAGCTGCCGGCTGGCCGAGTTGATGAACGGCGCCCTGTGGCTGGAGAGCCGCGAGGGCGCCGGCAGCACCTTCTTCTTCAACATCTCCGTTCCGCTGGGCGACTCCCCGCCACCTTCCAGGGCGGCGGTTGCGCCGGTGGAACACCCGCCACAGGGCGCGCTCCGCATCCTGGTGGCCGAGGACAACGTGGTCAACCAGCGCCTCATCCGCCATCTTCTCGAAGCGCGCGGCCACCAGCCCACCGTCGCGGGCGACGGCGCGGCGGCGGTCGAAGCCTGGCGCGCACGCCC
>DATNLV010000808.1:0-4700 GCA_035602665.1 Bryobacteraceae bacterium
CTTGATCGCGTATGGGGACCGCGCCGCCGCTCGCAACGCGTCGTCCTGTGGCCGCGCGGCCGGTGCACAGGCAACAAGGACCAGAAGCAGCCAGGCTGACATTCGCATACTACGCTCACGGGGCATTCTATCCGAAGCTGATGGCTGACCGCTGACGGCTGATAGCTCGTTGCCCGTGCTACCATACTAATTTCACTGGACATTAATGATTCGTGCCTATCGCGGCACACTGCCCAGGATTGCCGCATCCGCTTACATCGACCCCAGCGCCCAGATCATCGGCGACGTCGTGATCGGGGAGCGGGCCAGCGTCTGGCCAAACGTGACCGTACGCGGGGATGTCAACTATATCCGCATCGGGGATGAAACGAACGTGCAGGACAATTCCTGTCTCCATGTCGAGCACGAGACCAACCCGCTGATCCTCGGCAACCGGGTCACGGTGGGCCACTCGGTGACGCTGCACGGGTGCGTGATCGAGGATGGCTGCCTGATCGGGATGGGGGCGGTGGTGCTCAACGGCGCGCGCATCGGACGGGGCGCGATTGTCGGCGCGGGTGCGCTGGTGCCCGAGGGCATGGAAGTGCCGGCTGACACCGTGGCGATGGGCGTGCCCGCCAAGGTCCGCCGGGCGGTGACCGATGCCGAGCGCGAGCGCGTGGCGAGCGGACCCGGCTACTACGTGCGCCTGGCACAGGAATACAAGGAAGAATCGAATTGATCCGAGCCGTCAAAGGTACCAGAGACCTGCTGCCGCCTTCTACGGAGTTGTGGAACCGGGTGGAGGCGGAGACGCGCCGCGTGTTCGGGGCCTACAACTACCACGAGATTCGGACGCCGATCCTCGAGGAGACGCAGCTTTTCGCGCGGGGCGTGGGGGAAGAGACGGACATCGTCACGAAGGAGATGTACACCTTCGTGGACCGCGACGAGAGTTCGCTGACGCTGCGGCCGGAGAATACGGCATCGGTGATTCGCGCCTATATCGAGCATCGGCTGGACCAGCGGCCGGGGGTGCAGAAGCTCTACTACATCGGGCCGATGTTCCGCCGCGAGCGGCCGCAGAAGGGGCGCTACCGGCAGTTTTACCAGATCGGGGCGGAGGCGATCGGGTCGGAATCGCCGTTCGTGGACGCGGAAGTGATCGAGATGGTCGTCGAGCTTTTGCAATCGCTTGGGCTACAGGATTTCAAGTTGTTACTGAACTCGGTGGGGGACGCCAAATGCCGGCCGGTGTTCCTGGCCCGGCTGCGCGAGGAGCTGGCCAAGGTTGCGCCTTCGATGTGCACGGATTGCCAGCGCCGCGTCGAGACGAACCCGCTGCGGGTGCTCGACTGCAAGGTGCCCGAGGACCAGCCCATCATCGAAAAGCTACCTTCGATTCTCGACCACCTGTGCTCGGATTGCAGCGCGCATTTCGACGCGGTGCGGCGGTACTTGAATGAGCGCGAGATCGCGTTTGAGGTGCGGCCTCGACTGGTGCGCGGGCTCGACTACTACATGCGGACCACGTTCGAGATCGTTCACGGGGCGCTGGGGGCGCAGAACTCGGTGCTGGGCGGCGGACGCTACGACGGGCTGGCGGAGTCGCTGGGGTCGAAGGTCCACGCGCCGGGGATAGGATTTTCGATCGGCGAGGACCGGCTGGTGATGTCGCTCGAGCAAGCCAGCGGCGAGCCGGCGCTGCGGCTGGACCTGTTCATCGCTCCGTTGGGCGAGGCGGCGCTGAGCCACGCGGCTTTGCTGGCACGGGACCTGCGGCGGCTGGGGATCACGGTGGAGATCGCTCCCGAGGGTCGCCTGAAGCGCGCCATGGAACTGGCGAATAAGCTGGGCGCGCGGTGGGTCCTGATCCTCGGTGACAATGAGATCACGGCTGGCGTGTACGCTCTGAAGGACATGGGTGGCGGCGGGCAGCAGAACGTCAGCCGCGAAGAATTGATCGCGAAGCTCACTAACTAAAATGGCGGATACTGTACCACTCGATTTTCTCGGCAACATGCGGCGGACGCACACCTGCGGCCAGCTGCGCGCGGCGGACGCGGGGCAGCGGGCCATCCTGATGGGATGGGTGTACCGGCGGCGCGACCTCGGCGGCGTCATCTTCATCCACTTGCGCGATCGCGACGGGGTCACGCAGATCGTCTTCCACGAGGACGCGGACCCGGCCGCTCACCAGAAGGCCGAGTTGCTGCGGTCGGAGTATGTCATCGCGGTTGAGGGCGTGGTGAAGCCTCGTACGGCCGACACCGTGAACGCCTCCATTGCGACCGGCGAAGTCGAACTGGTGGCCGAGAAGCTGTGGATCCTGAATGAATCGAAGACGCCGCCGTTCCCCATGGAAGAGACGGTGGATGTGAGCGAGGACGCGCGGCTGAAGTACCGCTTTGTGGATCTGCGCCGGCCGCATATGCAGCGCAACATCATACTGCGATCGAAGATTGCTTTCGCCGTGCGCGAGTGCCTGACGGCGGCGGGGTTCCTGGAGATCGAGACGCCGTTCCTGACGCGCTCGACTCCGGAGGGCGCGCGCGATTACCTGGTGCCGAGCCGCGTGCAGCCGGGGTCGTTCTATGCCCTGCCCCAGTCGCCGCAGCTGCTGAAGCAGTTGCTGATGATCAGCGGCTTCGATAAGTATTTCCAGATTGTGCGGTGCTTCCGCGACGAGGACCTGCGCGCCGACCGGCAGCCCGAGTTCACGCAGATCGATATCGAGATGTCGTTCATCCAGGAGGAGCGGATCTTCGAGGTGGTGGAGCCGCTCATCGAGCGCGTCTGCGAAGTGGCCGAATTCAAGATTGCGTACCCGTTCCCGCGGCTCACGTGGGAGCAGGCCATGCGCCGCTACGGCACGGATAAGCCCGATCTGCGCCTGCCGCCGTTCTATGAAGTGGGCGACCTGTTCCCGGGCGCGGGGCTGACCGGAGACGGCTTGCCGCTGGTGGCCATCGTTGTGCCGAAGGCCGGCGGAGCGAGCCGCAAAGAGCGCGACGAACTGAAGCAGTACGGCACTGAGCGTGGCCTGCGCGTTTACGACGACGCGAAACGCCTGGAGCGCGATTATCCCGACGCCATGAAGGCCGTGCGCGAACGGTGCGGAACGCCGGCGGACGATCTGCTGATTCTGGCGGGCTGGCCGGGCGCGCCGCAGGGTGAGCGTCCCGAGATGACGGTGCTGAAGGCGTGCGGCCAACTGCGGCTCTACGCGGGCCAGCGGTACGCCGCCAAACACGGGCTGCTGGACCCGCGGGATCTGCGCTTCCTGTGGGTGCTCGAGTTTCCGATGTTCGAATGGGACGAAGAGGAGAAACGCTGGGCCGCGGCGCACCATCCCTTCACTTCGGTGCTCGATGAAGACCTGGAAAAACTGGTGAGCGATCCGGCGCATTGCCGCGCGCGCTCTTACGACCTGGTGTTGAACGGCATCGAGTTGGGGTCGGGCTCGATTCGTATTCACCGGCAGGACGTGCAGCAGAAGGTTTTCGGCGCGCTGGGATTCTCCGAGGACGAGGCGCGGAAGCGGTTCGGGTACCTGCTCGAAGCGCTCGAGTACGGCGCTCCTCCACACGGCGGCGTCGCGCTGGGGCTCGACCGGCTGGTGATGATCCTGGCGGGGGAGACGTCGATTCGCGACGTGATTCCGTTCCCGAAGACCGCGCGCGGAACCGATTTGATGTGCGACGCGCCGTCGCCGGTGCCGGAGCGCCAGTTGCGCGAGCTGGGGCTGGCGATTAGGAAGACGCCGGCATAGCCGGCGCAGCTGTCAGCTATCAGCCTTCAGCTGTCAGCTTCGGATCAACGAAACAGCAGGAAGCCGGCGTAGAAGAGGTTGTTGTCCAGGCCGGGAGTAGCCGGCATGGCCGGCAGCTGTCAGCTATCAGCCTTCAGCTGTCAGCTTCGAATCAGCGAAACAGCAGGAAGCCGGCGTAGAAGAGGTTGTTGTCCAGGCCGGGATCTACGTAAGACGTGCCTGCGTTCGAGATGTGGAGCAGTTTGTAGCCCACTTCGAAACCGTATTTGCGGTCCTTCGGGTGGTACCTCACACCCGCGCCCAGATCCACCAGGAAGTTCAGGCCGGTCAGGCTGCCGGAAGGAATGGGCTGGGTGGACGCGAGGATGCCTCCATCGGTTTGCACAAACGGGTAGACCCTTCTGGTTCTCAGGAATTCGAGCCTGAAGCCGAGCGGCGTGATTCCAAAGCCGTAGACTCTCTGGGTTCGTTGGTAGGCGGCGGGTGGTGGGCCGCCAATGAAGACGACATAGGAAGGTGGCGGCTCAATAACGACGGCGGCAGGCATGATGCCTGGTGCAAAGCTGATGGAGGCGCGCTTCCATGCCCAGCAGCGATAGGAATAGCTGAAGCCCGCGGCAACGAATCGGTCTCCCGAAGTCGCCCCGATGAGCGTCGTCGAAACGGGCGAGTATCCGGCAGAGAATTCGAACTCGTGACGGTGCTCGTTCGGCTGCGGGTCCGATGTGCAGACGCCGGCAGTGCAGATCGGCAATGTCAGGGGAGCGAGGAGGAGGGCGATGGCACGAAGGAACACTCTGGCATGATCGCACGTTGCATCAAGCCCGAGGGCCAGTAGCCCGTGGCCGGGCGAGGATGTCCAGCGCCGCGGGAGCGGCTCTATGCGAAGATCAGGCTAGTGGCGCTCAGTATCCTGGCCGACCTGGGCGCCATCTGGAACATCTTCTGA
>DATNLV010000792.1:0-2516 GCA_035602665.1 Bryobacteraceae bacterium
GACCCTCCAGTCTACAGAAACGGAAGCACCTTCCCCGTCCGGAACCCCAAAGCCTGGCAAGTAGCAATCGTCCGTGCTTCCTGGTCCGTTACCGTGATAGCGTAGTTGACCGTCTGCGAAGTCCGGCTGATCTCCCGCGCCTCGGCCCTGAGGCGCGCCCCGGGCCTGGGGCTGGCCACATAGGTGACACTGACGTTCAGCCCCACCGTCACCGTGCCCTCGCTCTGACAAACCGCCTCGAACGCTTCGTCAATGAGAGCGAAGATCGCCCCGCCGTGCGCCCGCCCAAACAGGTTATCCATCAGCGCCGGCTCGTAATCCATCTCCACAGCCGAAAAGCCGGTCTCTAACTCCTTCAGTTCCATCCTGAGGGCCTGCGCGAACGGTTCCCGCTCCACCCCCCGCTCGATAGCCTGCTTGATCGCGGCGTCCACGTCTTCGCGTTCAGTCTAACATCGGTGTAACCTGATAGTTCGCCGGGTCGCCCTTCTTAGAGGATGAGAATGGGCTCCCGGCTGCCGCTATCGGTACGGCATGCTGGTTGAACCCGAGTTGATAACACGTGCCCGCGAGGGTGACGATGGTGCCTTCAACCAAGTTGTGCAGGCTTACCGGAAGCGCATTCTGGGTACCATCGCACGCCTCATTGGCCGCCCGGAAGATGTTGAAGACGTTGGGCAAGAGGTCTTCCTGCGCCTCTATTACTCCCTCGACCAGCTGCGCTCGCCCGAGGTCTTCGAGCCGTGGCTCTACAGGCTCACCGTGAATTCGGCCTACGATTATCTTCGCCGCCACCGCCGCCGTCCCGAGGCGCGCATGGCAGACCTTTCGGAGCAGCAGGTCATAATGGCCGATGCGGCCGCCGGGACCAGGCAGAACCAGGACGACCAGCGGCGCGCGCGGGTTCGGGACATGGTCGGGGCGTTAATGAGCGCCGTATCCGAGCAGGACCGCATCCTGCTTACGCTCAAAGAAATTGAAGGCCTCTCGCTGAAAGAGCTTGAAAAAGTTTACGGTGTGAACGAGAATGCACTGAAGGTGAGGCTTTTCCGGGCCCGGCAGCGGGTCGTGAAGCTGTTCGAAGCATCGGCGCGCAAGAGCACCGGTGCGGGAGTATAAACTTGGGGGATAGTATGTCGCAGGATCGGGAAGCGTCGGCCGCCGGGCTCGACAGGCTCTTTTCCGCCTATCGGGAAGCCTGCCCGGATCCGGAGCCAGGCGTGGATTTCATGCCCCGGCTCTGGCTGAAGATCGAAGCCCGGCGATCTTTCTCCTACCGCCTCAAGCGGCTGGCCAAGGGTGTCATCACGGCCGCCGCGGCCGCCGCTCTGGCCATGGCCCTCCTGCTGGCGCCTCAGCACAGGGCGACTCCCTCCTACCTCGAGCTCCTGGCCGCCGGGCAGTCGCACGACAACTTAGCGGATACCGAGATCGTGCAGTCGTCCTACGAGGTCGAGAGCCCTCGATGAAGCGAGCCAACCTCTCCGTTGTCGTCTATCTGGCCCTGGTTTTTCTGAGCGGCATTCTGGTCGGCGGTGTCGGGTTCAACCTCTACAACGCGCGCGCCGTCAGCGCCAAGGCGGAGCCGTGCGGCCCGGAAGCGCTCCGGCAGCGATACCGCGACGAGTTGCGAACCCGGCTGCAGCTCAGCCCCGATCAGCTAAGCAAGCTGGATGTCATTCTCGAGGACACGCACAATCACTTCGTCGCGCTCCGGAACAAGTACAAGCCGGAGGTTACGGTCATCCAGAACGCCCACGCCGACGCCATCCGCGCCATTCTGGACGACCGCCAGCGCGCCGAATACGAGAAGCTGCGCGCCGAGCGGCAGAAGGTGGAGTCGCAGTACCACCCTCGCACTCCCGGTTGCTGACGCGTCTCGGCGCAGATTTCGTCGGGTAGCGGGATGATCCGCAAACCGGGGACTGGACCGAAATTTCGCCGGCTTTGCGAAATTCGTGCCTGTCCTAAGGTTTGCCCTCTGGACAATCCGGATTCCGTGTGGTGCGGCGCAAATCGGGCGCCGAACGTGTGGGCGGAGAACCACCCTGGCACTCCAGGCGGTGGATGCGCGTCAGGCCTTGGCGGCGGGCGCGGGCTTCGCTTCGGGCTTCGGAATGTTCGCGTACTTCTTGTTGAACCGCTCGATGCGGCCCGCCGTGTCCATCAACCGCTGCTTGCCGGTGAAGAACGGATGGCACTTCGAGCAGATTTCTACGCGGATGTCGCCCTTGTGCGTCGACCGGGTGCGGAACTGGTTCCCGCACGCGCAGATGATGCTGATTTCGTTATAAACGGGGTGAATCCCGGCCTTCATGGTGGAGATAAGTCCTTTCAGTTGATTGTAGCAGAAACGCGAACCCCCGCCGAAGCACAGGCTCAGGCGGGGGCTCGAAGGTAGCCGTCGGATGAACCCTGAGGCTCATCGACGATTGCGAACCTTTAGTGAGGGGCCGGTCCACAGGAACTGGGCCTCGCCACTGGATTCGAAGCCGGCTACGTTAGAACAGTCGACT
>DATNLV010000008.1:0-2423 GCA_035602665.1 Bryobacteraceae bacterium
TATCACGTCGGGAAGAAGCACGAACCGGTGCGCGGCGACGTGAGCCAGCGGACCGTACAGATGATAGTGGAGGTCGTCAAACTGGACGGCCGGCGCCAGCCCCTGAACGGCGCCAATCGACAGGAAGACCAGAACTACGGCGAGAAGAAACGGGCCCTCGTCGGCCTGGGCCGCCAGAAGCCCAGGTACGCCTTCCCAGATGGCTTTCGCGCCGCGCCAAATGGATCGGTGCGTGGCGCCCAGGAGCGCAGCCAGCGCGCCAAACGCAATCGCCGGATAGAGAAGATGTAAGAGTGCGAGCAGCAGCGTGAAGTGGCTCAGCAGGCCCAGCCCGAGTCCGGTTGCCAAGCCGACGCGCTCGAGAACAGAAAAATCGGCTTCGACGCGGAACCAGCCGAGCACGGCTTTTCCCGTCCCGAATGCGGTGAGCAGGATCAGCAGTGCGGCCGCGACCTGAAGGAACGTGTGACTGGCCGCCGCCGCTGACCCGACGAACAGTGCGGCGGCCAGCGGGAATGCGATCGCACCGCGCCGGCGCAGCGCCGGGCTACCCCAGAAGGACAGCAACGCGGCCGCCAGCATTAGCCCGAGGCACACAAGCACGGCCGGAAGCGCGGTCTCGGTCCTGAGGTACCCCTGGTGGCGCAGGCTGTTTACCGCGGCTCCCCAGAAACGAGCGGACACGGCGGCCGCCAAGCCGAGGACGCCAATGAGCCTCTTGCCGCGAATCGTTGCCCGCCTCCGGAAGCACTGGCTATCGTAGCATGGCCCTCCTGCTGGTCAGCTCAGGCGCGGCGCGATTCTCTCCTTGACAGCTTAGGAGAGCTTGCGTATACTCCTAATTAGTTTAGGAGTGCGCATGCCAGACCACGCACAGCTTCTTCCAGGGACGCTCGACCTTCTCATCCTGAAGGCAGTCTCGCTCGGTCCTCTCCACGGCTACGGGGTGCTCCTGCGCATCGGGCAAATCTCCGAGCGGGCGCTGCTGATCGAGCAGGGAGCGCTCTACCCGGCACTCTTCCGCCTTGTGCGCCAGGGCCTTCTGAAAGCAAGTTGGGGCACATCGGACAACAACCGTCGCGCCAAGTTTTACGAGCTCACTCCCTTGGGCCGCAAGCGCCTGCGGGAGGAAACGGATGGATGGAACAGGCTGGCCACCGCCATCGCTTCGGCCCTCGCCGCCGAACCGGAGGAGATATGAGACTTCTGGCCTACTTACATTCCCTTGCCTCCAGGTTTCTTCATCGGCCTCAGATCGACCAGGAGATGGAGGAGGAGCTTCGCGCCCACATCCAGTACCGCGCCGACGATCTGGAGCGTTCCGGCCTGGATCGCGCCGAGGCGGAACGCCGCGCGCGCATCGAGTTCGGCGGCCACCAGCGGTTCAGGGAAGAATGCTACGAAGCGCTCGGCGGCGACTTCCTCGAGGCCCTGATGAAGGATGTGCGTTTCAGCGTTCGCGTCTTGCGCAAATCTCCGGGGTTCACAACCGTCGCCGTTCTGACGCTGGCGTTGGCGATCGGGGCGAATGCCGTGGTCTTTGGTGTGATGAACGGGCTGATCCTCCGCCCGCTGAATGTGCCTCAGGCCGAGAACCTCTACGGAACGGAGTACGGGGCGGGTTCCGGGTGGCAGTCATATCCCAACTATCTCGACCTGCGCGATCGCAACCGCAGCTTCGACGCTCTGGCGGCCTTCAACTTCGCCTTCGTAGGTCTGGACACCGGCAAGTCTCCCTCTCCCGCCGCGGGCTTTGCGGTAACCGGAAACTACTTTGACGTGCTCAGGGTTCAGCCTTATCTTGGCCGTTTCTTCCATGCCTCCGATGAGCACGGCCCCAACAGCGCGCCGTATATCGTGCTCACACACGCCTATTGGCACACCCATTTTCAGGACGACCCGGGCGCGGTGGGCCGTGTTGTCCGGCTCAACAATCATCCGTTCACCATCATCGGGGTAGCGCAGCCGGAGTTCCGCGGGACTCTGTCGTTCATTTCCACCGACTTCTTTATGCCGATCGTGAACCAGGAGCAGGCCAACGGCGAGGGCCTTCTTACAGCGCGCGCGAGCACCGGTGGGGTCTTCGAAGCGATCGGACACCTGAAGCCGGGAGTTACTCCCGCCCAGGCCGTCGCCGACGTGAACGCGGTGGGCGCCTATCTCGAAAAGACCTATCCCAAAGAGTTCCCTCACAAACACTCCTCCCTGGAACTGCAAGGCCTCAGCACGTTTCGCCGTCCGGCGCAGGCCTTCGTTGGCGGTTTGATGCTGCTTTCCGGCTTGATCCTGCTGGCCGCATGCGCCAACCTGGGCAGCCTGTTTGCGGCTCACGCTGCCGACCGCGCCCGGGAGGTGGCGCTCCGGCTCGCTCTTGGCTCCAGCCGCCGGCGCATTTTGCGGCAGTTGTTGACCGAAGCCGTGCT
>DATNLV010000030.1:0-2220 GCA_035602665.1 Bryobacteraceae bacterium
AGCACGGCCGCATCTTCGATCCGGCCTGTCTCACCGAGGACTACGAGATCGGCATCCGCTTCCATGAGCTTGGCTGCCGCCAGCTGTTCATCCCCATTCAGTTCGTGGCCGGGCAGCCGGTGGCTACGCGCGAGTTCTTCCCCCAGCGCATCCGCCATGCGCTGAAGCAGCGCACACGGTGGGTTCTGGGCATCTCCCTGCAGGCCTGGGAACGGCATGGCTGGGGAGGCGGCTGGCGGCGGTCGTACTGGTTCTGGCGCGACCGTAAGGGGCTGGTCGGCAATCCCGCCAGCGCGTTTGCGAACCTGACGCTGATGTACGGCCTGGCGACGTGGTTATGGAGCCGCGCGACGGGCGCCCACTGGGGCCTGGGGAGCCTGGCACAGGTTCGCTGGATGCTGCCGTTACTTTACGCCACCCTGTTCCTGCAACTGCATCGAACGGCGGTGCGTTGCGGCTGCGTGGCGCGGATCTACGGCTGGAGGTTCGCCGCCGGTGTGCCCCTGCGCATCTTCTGGGCCAACTGGATCAACTTCTTCGCAACCGCCGCGGCCCTGTCGTGGTACGCCACGGCCCGCCTGTTCTCCCGCCCGCTGGTTTGGCTCAAGACGGAGCACGACTACCCTTCGCGGGCCGGGCTCATTGGCCACAACCAGCCGCTGGGCGAGCTTCTGGTCCGCGCCGGGAAACTCACCGAGGAACAACTCCAGTTTGCGCTGGCGTCGAAGCGGCCGCACGTGCGGCTGGGGGAATACCTGGTGGCCTCGGGCCCGCTCACCGAGGACGCAGTATACTCCGGACTCAGCGCCCAGCAGAGCGTGCCTTTCGAAGCGCTGGAGACCGCGCGCATCCGGCCCGGGGTGGCGCGCTCGCTGCCAGGCCCGGTGGCCCGCCGTTGCCGCATCGTTCCCTTCCGCGTGGAGGCCGGGAAGCTCTACGTGGCGGGGCCGGAGTATCCCAGCGACGACACTCTCGCGCAGCTACGAGGCTTCACGCGGCTCAAGATCGAGTTCCATTACATCACGCCGGGAAACTACGAGCGCTTGTCGGCCGACTTGCTGGGGTGAGGCCCGCTCTGCGGGCGCGATCGGAGACACGCTAGAATCGACCAATGAATCCGTCTGCCGACGTGATCATCCGTTGCGAAAACGCCCAAGACGCGCAGGATCGGTCGGCGGTCCGCTCAATCAACGAAGCTGCTTTCGGCCGGCCGGACGAGGCCGACCTGATCGATGGCTTGCGAAACGGCGGCGCCATGCTCCTTTCGCTCGTCGCCGAACTGGAGCAGCGGATCGTCGGGCACATCCTGTTCACTCGGATGTGGATCGACACGAGTGACGGCGCGGTTCCGGCTGTGGCATTGGCTCCCATGGCGGTTTTGCCTGGCCATCAGCAGCGCGGCATCGGTGGACGATTGATCCGAGAGGGACTCGACTTGTTGCACGGACGCGGCGAGCGGGTCGTCATCGTTCTGGGGCATCCCGATTACTATCCGCGCTTTGGCTTTTCCCACGAGAAGGCGCGCGCGCTCGATAGTCCCTTCCCTCCCGAGGCATACATGGCGGCGGAACTCACCCCCAACGCTCTGGAGGGCCTTCGGGGCAAGGTGAGATACGCGGCTGCGTTCGGACTCTAAAGCCGCGCCAGGCCGACCGCCTAAGAAAAGCTACGTCCGGTAGCTGGCGTTGATCTTGACGTAGTCTTCGGTGAGGTCGCAGCCCCAGAAGCGGGTCTCGCCCGGCCCGACGCCTTCGAGGACGAAGCGGATCAGGCACTCCTGCGCGTCTTTGCGCTCCTCCTAGCTGAGGCTGGGCTGCCGCCTCTGGCATCTTGGGTGGATCGGGAAGTATGGACCTTCAACCTGCTTCACGGTGCACAATGCTATCAACAATGCCAAGTAGCCCAGGTGGTTCTGTAACCCGATGTTCTGTAACCCGAGGGTCACACCGGCCACGGAAGTGGGAATCACGGATCACGTGTGGGAGATTTCGGAACTGCTAGCGTAGCCCATCCCAAGAGAATGAGTGCCTAGAACCGCACGGCAGCCTTGAGCGGTGAGAGCGCAACTCTTCGGACTCAAGCCTCTAACCAAACCAGCACGCGAGCGATGTCTACCTGAGCGTGGCCCTGGCTGTCCAGAACAGTTTCAAAGCGGTCGATCTGTTCGTCCGATAGAGCGGACGAGACGAACTGCCCTCGTAACTGTCTGCGCAGCATTGA
>DATNLV010000793.1:0-5050 GCA_035602665.1 Bryobacteraceae bacterium
CTCGACGATTTTACCGCTGGCTACAAGGATGATGGCCGAGCGATTGCCTTCGATGCTGGTCTTTCCGATGACGGCCTGCTGGCCTTCCTGGAGGTCCACGTTGGAGTCGAAGCCGATGCTGTCGTTGCCTGAACTGGTGCCCTTCGTCCAGGATATCCACTCCTGGAAGTGCAGGCTGTCGAGGCGAATGGTGACCGGGTGGGCCTCCGCGGACACGGACAGTCGCAGCTTCAGCACGTAGTTCGAAGGGCCGGAGGGCATCTCGGCCTTGCCGGACAGGTTGGCCCAATCCCCGCCGCGGGTGCGAATGAAAGCGGTGTCGAGCAGGTGGAAGCCCTTGTAGGCGAAAACGCTCTTGAGCTGAGCGATGGCGGGCAGCAGCGCGGGCGGGAGTGGTCCGGAGTCCGCAGCGGGTTCATTGGTCGCGTGGAGGATGTAGAACGTCAGCTCGACGTCCTTAGCCGCAGGGGCGGCCACATCGAGTTCCTTGACCACCTGCTCGACGGCCGGCATGAGCGCGGGGCTCGCCTTGACCACGAGCGTGGCGGAGGCGGAATCGACCGTGACATTCTGCTCGCCAGCCACCATCTTCAGGGTGCGTTGGATACGTTCCACGTTCGGCGGCTTGACGGTGAAGACCTTGACGGACTGGTCCTCGGCCCAGGCGCCGGTGGCGAAAAGCGTTGCCAGGACTAACAGTGCTCTCTTCATTTTCAGTTTCCTTTCCCTTCGACAATCCAGTAAATGACCACGTTGGGGTCGGGCGTTTCGAGTTTCACGAGCAGCGGTTCGGTGGACGGCGCGGGCGCGCGGCGGGGGCGGGGGCGGCGGTGGGCTACGCTTGGGCTCTGCGACGCAGGCGGAAGCGCGTGCGCCACGGACTGCGGCGGGTGGGGCAGACGGTTCAGGCTGGGCGACGCGGGCGGAAGCGCCTGCGCCACGGACTGCGGCGGGTGGGGCAGGGCGTTCAGGTTGGGCGACGCGGGCGGAAGCGCGTGCGCCACGGGTGCCTCGGAAGGCGGGCGACGGACCATACGAGGAACGGCGAGGAGGGCCACGAGAGCCATCGCCGCGGCCGCGGCCCAGGCCCAGCGCCACGGCAGGATGCGCCGCCGTGGTTCGTCATCGATGCGTGCGAGCAGGCTGCGGCGCCAGCGAGCCAGGGCATCCTCATCGACACCGGCTTGGGCCAGCGCTTTCAGAGCGGACTGAGACTCGCCGACGCTGCGGGCCAGTTCGCGGCACGGCGCGCAGGTTCCGAGGTGCGCCTGCAACCGCGCCGCCTCGGGCGGCGTGAGGTCGCCCCCGGCATCGAGCGCGATGAGCTTCTCGAACGTTTCGCAACTCATGTTCGTTCCCTCCGGAAGCGCTCCGTGAGCTTCAGGATTTTCAACCGCGCGCTGCTGACCTGCGAGCGCACGGTGGCCTCGGACGAGTTCAAGATCCGCGCGACCTCGGCGGCGGGCAATCCTTCCACGTCGCGAAGGACCAGGGCCGCGCGCTCCTTCTCGGGGAGCTTTCGCAACACCGACTGCAGGATGCGGCGCTGTTCAGCCGAACCGGCGGTGTGCTCCGGGCCACAGGCAGGATCGGCGGCATCGGGATCGAGTTCGGCGTGCTCGCGACGCTTCCGGCCGATGTCGCGACACACGTTCACGGTCATGCGGTAGAGCCAGGGCGCCAGGTCGAGCGCGTCGTCGAAGCGGTCCAGGTAGCGGTGCAGCCGGACGAAGACCTCCTGTGCCGCATCCTGCGCGTCTTCCCAGCGGCCGAGCAGGTGGAGGGCGGTGAGCAGCACGCGGCGCTCGTGGCGCATGATGACCTGCTCGAAGGCGGCCCGGTCGCCGGCCTTGGCATCCCGGAGCAGGCCGCCTTCACCGGCCGCCATCATGGACTCGATCATGGGAGCCTGTCCGAGGGCACACACTAGTTAATACTTCGGCGGGGCCTGAAACGTGGAAGGTTTTTTGCGGGAAAAGAGGCCGTCACCCGGCGGCCTGTTCCGGCATCCAATATCCGGGGGCCGAAGTATGGTCAAAGTGCTGAAGTTCGCGGTGGTGGCGGCGGCCGCCGTCCTGCTTGGCTATCTGATATTTCCAGGCTCGGTGGGCAGCTTCGGGAGGCTGAACGACGCCCAAGGCCGGAAGACGCTGGCACTGGATCTGCCGTTTCTCAAGGGCGGGCAATGGTCGCTGGCCGAACAGCGCGGCAGGATCGTGCTGGTGAACTTCTGGGCGACGTGGTGCCCGCCTTGCAGGGCGGAAACGCCGGGGTTGGTGAGCATCGCGAAGCGGTACGCGCCGCAGGGGGTCGAGGTGGTGGGGATCGCGATGGATGACGCGCCGTTGCGGGCCGTGCCGCCGTTTGTTTCGCAGTTCGGCATCCCCTATCCGATCCTGCTTCCGTCGGCCAGCTCGCCGTTCTCGACTTCCATCGAAAACCTGCCGACGTCCTTGCTGATCGACCGCAACGGGCGCGTTGCGCGGACGTACTACGGCATGGTGGACGAGCGGATGCTGGCGCACGACATCGATCAGCTGCTTTCGGAGCGCAGCTAGCCGTCCGCTTGCTTAGGCGCGCGGTTCGGTGCTGGTGGAACTACTTCCGGCGGGTGCCGGGCTCCCGGTATTCGGTCTGCTGGAAGCCGGCGGGCACTTCGAACTTCGACGGGTCGATCGAGTCGGTCGAGAAGCCGCTCATTTCGGTGACCATCTCCATCATGGTGCCGGCGCCTTGACCCTGCTGGCCGGAGGCCTGCTCATCCTGATCCTGCTTGTGGCCGACGCCCAGTCTGGCGGCGGCGAGGCGGCCCATCAGTCCGCCCTTCTGCTCGGGCTCGGGAGTGGGCTGCGCGGTGGGATCGTGCTTCGCCGCGACCTGGTCGCTGCCCGGGCCGCCCATGACCATGAACTGGTAGATGGGCATGCCGTCGAGCTTCGACATCTCCTTGGCCATCTCGGCCATGCCCTTGCCCATGCCGGGCTGCGACATCATTCCCATGTTGGGCGACCAGGTGAGCTTTTCGGCCATGCGGCGGTGGAAGTCGCGGATTTCGCCATAGCCCGACGCCGGCTTGGCCAGCCACATGTCGGAGGTGATGACCATGGCGGTGACGGGCTCGCCGGTCTTTTCATCCTGGCCGATCATCTCGATCTTCACGAGCGCTTCGTGCGTGTCGGTGCCCGCGATCTCCCGGGTCTTGTCGGTCTTGTCGACCGACACCTTGAAGGTCAGGTTCTGGACCGGCTTCCCCTTCTCGCTCTTGATCTGCTCGTCCATCCGCTTCATCATGTCAGAGAGCTGCGCGAAGGTGACGACGGAGTAGGTCTTCTTGTCGAAGTTGACCTCGGTCACGGTTTCGTTTTTGAGGTCGATGATGTGCGCCGCGTGGGCGCTGACCGTCGCCATGCGGTCGCCCTTCACCATCACGGTGCTTTGGATCGGCTCGCGGGCCTGCTTGGAGACGACACCGGCCATCTTCATGGCGCTTGCCATCATGCCGCCGGTGATTTTGGAGGTTGTCTGGTAGCTGAAGTCGGCCAGCAGCGTGGTTCCGCTCCAGAGAATCATCGCAAGGCCCAGGGCCAGTCGGATACGCATTGGTTTCTCTCCTCGGGGAAATGATAGCAGCTGCCCTCGCTCGTCGCTCGGGCTCGTCGATGGTTGATGGCCGATGGTGGATGGTGCGCAACGTGCTACTTGGTCTTGCCCAGCAGCTTGTCGATTGCGGTGTCGAGGCCCTTACCCTCGAAGATCTCCGTGGTCTGGGGGCCGTAGACCCAGTCGCCGCGGATGATGCCGTTGGCATCGATCATGTAGAGATGCGGCGTCGTGATCTCGCCCCGGCTAAGTGCATTGGGAAGGATATAGGAGTATGCCGCCTGGCCACAGTCGAACAGCACCGGGTAGGTGATCTTGGTCTTGTCCACAAAGGCCGCGACCTGATTGTGGTCATCGGGCGGCATGACGACGGCGAGCACAATCACCTTTCCTCCGTAGGATGCCTTGACGCCTTCGAGCATCTTCGCGAACGGGATGCAGTGGGGGCATCCGGTGCGCATGAAGTCGAGGAGCACGATTTTGCCGCGGTAGTCCGCGAGGTCGTGCTCCGCCATGTTGAGATCGGTCAGCGAGAAGCCGGGCGCGCGCCGCACGGCCTGCGCGAACGCGGCGCCTGAAACAAGAGCGGCAAGGGTGGCAATGAAGAAGATTCGTCGCATAAACGTCAAGGTTAACACGGGGGGCGGCCGCGGCCCTTCGGCGGGTGAGCGCCTTGGGGTAACGTAGAAGTATGAAGATCTTCCTGGACACGGCAAACCTCGACGAGTTGAGGAAGGGAGCGGACTGGGGCGTGGTGGATGGTGCAACGACCAACCCGTCGCTGATCGCAAAAGAGGGGCAACCGATGGCGGAGCATATCCGGCAGATCTCGGAGATCATCAGCGGGGACGTCAGCGCCGAGGTGGTGGCCACCGAGGCCGGCGCCATGATCGCCGAGGGCCGCGAGCTGGCCCGCATTCACTCCAACGTGGTGGTGAAATGCCCGCTGACGCGCGACGGGCTCAAGGCCACCGCCGCGCTTACGAAAGAGAAGATCCGGGTGAACGTGACTCTGTGTTTTTCCGCGCCGCAGGCGTTGCTGGCGGCCAAGGCCGGGGCCTACATCATCAGCCCGTTCGTGGGGCGGCTGGACGACATCGGGCAGGTGGGCATGGATCTGGTCAGAGACATCCGGACGATTTACGACAACTACGCATACAAGACCCAGATTCTGGTGGCATCGGTCCGGTCGCCGGTGCACGTATTGGAGGCGGCGGTGGCGGGCGCCGATATCGCCACCATGCCTTTCAAGGTTCTGGACATGTTGTTCAACCATCCTCTGACCGATAGAGGATTGGAGCAGTTCTTGAAGGACTACGAAAAAGCCTTCCACGAAACGCGAATTGAACACTCATGAAGAAGCGGCGAATCCTGATGGCGGGCGTGGCGGGAGCGCTCACGGGCGTGGCGGCGTGGTTCGTGCCCGCGTCGCGGCGGTCTCCGGCCGAGC
>DATNLV010000113.1:0-3346 GCA_035602665.1 Bryobacteraceae bacterium
GTGCAGAAGTGGCACGGCAATGGCATCGACTATTCCGGTTACCGCGCGGGGCAGAACCCGCAGCTCAACCGGTTCCCGACGCAGGCGCAGGTCCTCGAAGACCTCAAGATCCTGGAGAGGAACTGGAAGCTCATCCGGCTCTACGGCGGCGACCAGCACTCCGAGGATGTGCTCGAGGGCATCAGGCGGGAGAAGATTCCGATCCAGGTGATGCTGGGCGTTTGGCTGGACGGCCATCCTGAGAAGCAGGCGGAGAATGCGGCGCAGGTAGCGACCGGCATACGCCTCGCGAACGAGTACAAGGACATCGTGGTGGCGGTCAGCGTGGGGAACGAGATTCTGGTGACGTGGTCGGACCACAAGCTGACCGAGGAACGGGCGATCGAGTACGTCCAGCAGGTCAAGAAGGCCGTGAGCTGCCCGGTTACGGTGGCCGATGACGTTCTCTACTGGCGGCAGCCGGAGGCGAAGCTGGCCGGCGTCGTTGATTTCATCACCATGCACGCCTATCCCATGTGGGGCCGCGAAGACATCGATACGGCCATGGCCTCGACCATCAAGCATTACGAGAGCGTGCGGAAGGCGCACCCGGCCCAGGCGATCGTGTTGGGCGAGGCGGGCTGGGCCACCTACACCAACAGCGAGCACAACGCTCCGCGCGCCGGCGATGAGACGAAGCAGAAGCGCTACTACGAGGAGCTGACGGCGTGGGGCAAGGCCAACGACGTCACGGTGTTCTGGTTCGAGGCGTTCGACGAGCCCTGGAAGGGGAGCGGCACGGAGGGGCACTGGGGGTTGTTCACCGAAGGACGGAAGGCCAAGCCGGCCATGCAGGGGCTGTTTCCGGACCTGAGGCCGCTGGGGCCGACTTCGCCCGGGTACGATGCGCGGGAGGCCAAGTGAGTACCGAATTCGTCGGCGAAGCGCTGCTGAACCGCTGCGCACGCAAGGTGGAGGGCGGGCACGTTGACATCGGGGGCGAGCGGTTCTACCGCATCGTCAACCACGACGCGATGCCGCCGTTCCTGATGAGCCTGGTGAGCGACTCCGACCACTGGATGTTCGTTTCGAGCACCGGCGCGCTCACGGCCGGGCGGCGCGATCCCGACCACGCGCTATTCCCCTACTACACGGACGACCGGATACACGACAGCCAGGACCAGACTGGAGGCAAGACCGTTCTGCGGGTCACGCGCGGCGGCCTGACGTCTCTGTGGGAGCCATTCTCGCAGCGGTACGAGGGGCTGTACCGGATCACGCGCAGCCTGGCGAAGAGCGTCTATTCCAACAAGATCGTTTTCGAGGAGGTCAATCACGACCTGGGCCTTTCCTTTTCGAGCGCGTGGATGACGACGGACCGGTTCGGCTTCGTGCGGCGCTCTGCGGTGGCCAACATCGGGGCGGAGCTCGCGGAGATCGAGCTTCTGGACGGCATACAGAACCTGATGCCGTACGGCCTGACGCGCCGGTTCCAGATGGAATACAGCACGCTGGCCGATGGCTACAAGGAGAACGAACTCGAACCCGCCACCGGCCTGGGCCTCTTCAAACTCAGCTCGATTCCGGCCGACCGGCCCGAGCCCAACGAAGCCCTGCGCGTGACCACGGTCTGGTCGGAAGGCATCGAGGCGGCGCATCGGCTGTTGTGCGCTGCGCAGCTTGACGGCTTCCGGCAGGGCGTCCCGGTTGAGGACGAAACGCTGATCCGCGGGCGGCGCGGGGCATATTTCATCCACTCGCGGCTGGCGCTGGCCGCGGGCGGCCGCAAAGAGTGGAGCATGGTGGCGGAAGTCGATCAGGACGCAGCGGGCGTCGCCGCCGTTGTCGCTCTTCTCAAGTCCGGCGGGGACCTGCGCGCGCAACTCGACGAAGACGTCGCGCGCGGCACCGGGAACCTGATTCGCATCGTGGCCGAAGCCGATGGCCTCGAAGTCACCGGCGACGACCTCAACTCGTGGCGGCATTTTTCGAACGCGCTGTTCAACACCATGCGCGGCGGCATTCCCGACCGTGGCTACCAGATCGCGCGCTCGGACTTCAAGGCGTTCGTCGGCCAGGCCAACCGCACCGTCGCCGCCAGGCACGCCGCGTTCCTCGACGCGCTTCCGGAGACCGTTCTGCACAGCACCTTGCTGGAACTCGCGCACCAGCGGCAGGACCCGGATCTGGAGCGCCTGGCGCACGAGTATCTGCCGCTGACCTTCAGCCGCCGGCACGGCGATCCCAGCCGCCCCTGGAACATCTTCTCCATCGAGGTGAAGGGCGAGCATGGGGAGCGGCTGCTCAACTATCAGGGCAACTGGCGCGACATTTTCCAGAACTGGGAAGCGCTGGCGCTCTCGTTCCCCGGCTACGTCGAGAGCATGATCTTCAAGTTCGCCGGCGCTTCGACCGCCGATGGATACAATCCTTACCGCGTCATGCGCGACGGCTTCGATTGGGAGGTGCTCGACCCGCACGACGCTTGGTCGTATATCGGTTACTGGGGCGATCACCAGGTGGTTTACCTGCTGAAGCTGCTCGAGGTTTCGGCGCGCTATCATCCGGGCGCTCTCGCGAGCCTGCTTGCGCGCCGGGTCTTCACGTACGCCGACGTTCCCTATCGCATCAAGCCGTACTCGGCGATGCTCGAGGATCCGCGCAACACCATCGAGTTCGATGCCGCGCTCGACCGCGAGATCCGCCAGCGCGCGGCCGGGATGGGGGCGGACGGCAAAGCGGTGCAGGGGGCGGACGGCGCGCCTTATCGCGTGAACCTGGCCGAGAAGCTGCTGGTCCTGGCGCTGGCGCGGTTGTTCAACTACATCCCCGAGGCCGGCCTTTGGATGAACACGCAGCGGCCGGAGTGGAACGACGCCAACAACGCGCTGGTGGGGTCGGGCGTCTCGATGGTGACGCTCTACTCGCTGCGGCGGTTCCTGTCGTTCTGCCGCGGCCTCTTGACTGAGGGGGTCGAGGTTTCCGCGGAAGTCGCCGAGGCGTTTCACCGCGTCGCCGAAGCGCTGGAGCGGCACGCGGGTCTGCTCGATGGCCCGATCTCGGACCGCGACCGCAAGGCCGTGCTCGATTCGCTGGGCGCGGCCGGCAGCGACTACCGGGCGCGCATTTACGCGAGCGGCTTTTCGGGGAAGCAGGCCGGGCTCACCGCGGCCGAGCTGACCGCGTTCTGCGACGTCGCGCTCCGGCACATCGACCATTCGATTCGCGCCAACCGCCGCCCGGACGGCCTCTATCACGCCTACAACCTGATGAAGGTGGCGGGCGACGGGATCGCGATCCGGCGGCTATACGAGATGCTGGAAGGGCAGATGGCGGTGCTCGGGTCGGGGGCGCTGTCGGCCGGCGA
>DATNLV010000198.1:0-8119 GCA_035602665.1 Bryobacteraceae bacterium
CGAGACGAGTCTCGACGCGGCACGCAGGAGTGCGTGCGCCACAAAAAACAACTCAGTGCACCCGCCGGATGTCGGCGCCGGCGCGGGCGAGCTTCTCTTCGATCTTCTCGTAGCCGCGGTCGATGTGATAGACGCGGTCGATGACGGTCTCGCCGGTCGCCACCAGAGCTCCCAGCACCAGAGACGCGCTGGCCCGCAGGTCCGAGGCCAGCACGGCGGCGCCGCTCAACGGGCTGGGTCCGGCGACGATGGCCTGCCGCCCCTCGAGCCGGATGTTAGCGCCCATGCGCATCAGCTCCGGGGCGTGCATGAAGCGGTTCTCGAAGATGGTCTCGGTGATGAGCGAGATGCCCTGCGCGCGCGTCATCAGCGCCATGAACTGCGCCTGAAGGTCGGTGGCGAAGCCGGGGTATTCCTCGGTGATCACGTCGACCGATTTCAGCCCGTCCGAGCGAACGCGGAGCGCTCCGGGGCCAGCGTCGGTCACTTCCGCTCCGGCTTCGCGCAGCTTCGAGATCAGCGCGGTCTGGTGCGCGGGCTCGCAGTGGGTCACCACCAGGTCGCCGCCGGTGATGGCGCCGGCGATCAGGAACGTGCCGGCCTCGATTCGATCCGGGATGATGGCGTGCTCGGCGCCGTGCAGCCGGTCCACGCCGCGGATGAGGATGCGCGACGTGCCGGCGCCGTCGATGGAGGCGCCCATCTTGTTGAGCAGTTCCGCCAGGTCGCTCACTTCCGGTTCGCGGGCGGCGTTCTCGAGGAGGGTCTCGCCCTTCGCCAGCACGGCGGCCATGATGAGGTCTTCGGTACCGGTGACGGTGACGCGGTCGAAGGTGAACGCACCGCCGCGGAGCCCTTGGGGTGCCCGGGCCTCCACGTAGCCGGCCTCCTGGTGGATGTCCGCGCCCAGCCGCTCGAGGCCCGCCAGGTGGTAGTTGATAGGGCGCGCGCCGATGGCGCAGCCGCCGGGCAGCGAGACGCGCGCGCGGCCGGTCCGGGCCACCAGGGGTCCCAGCACCAGGCTCGAGGCGCGCATGGTCTTGACCAGATCGTAGGGCGCCTCGGGCTTTGCGATGGTGCGGGCCTCGATGCGCAGCGGTCCGGCTTTCTTGTCGATCCGCACTCCGATGGCGTTCAGCAACTGGACCATGGTGGCGATGTCGCTCCCCTTGGGAATGCGGTGCAGCGTGACCGGCTCTTCGGTCAGCAGGCAGGCCGCAAGGGCCGGCAAGGCCGAGTTCTTCGCGCCGTTGGTCGAGATCTCCCCGCGCAACGGCGTGCCGCCGCGGATGACGAACTTATCCATGTTTGAGAGCTTCCGAGACGCGACCGCGGGCCGCACGCAGGCGCTCTTCCGCAGCCTCGCGCGCGATGCCCAGCCGCGCCATCACGATCGCAGTTTTCACTGTACCACCCGAGGCGTCGAGCAACCGCTCCGCGCGCTCGGGATCGGCGCCGCCGGCTTCGGCGACGATGCGTATGGCACGGTCGCGCAGCTTCGCGTTGGCCGGCTGCACGTTCACCATCAGGTTGCCGTAGACGTGGCCAAGCCGGATCATGACCGCGGTACTGAGCATGTTCAACACCAGCTTGGTGGCGGTGCCGGCCTTCATGCGCGTGGAGCCGGCGATCACCTCCGGGCCGGCGAGCGGTTCGATGGGGATTTCGACGGCCGCGGAAAGCTCCGAGCCCGGCGTGCAACTGATACCGATGGTGAGGGCGCCCAACTGGCGGGCGTGCGCGACGGCGCCGAGGACGTAAGGCGTGCGGCCGCTGGCGGCGATGCCGACAAGGGCGTCGGCCGGCGTGAAGCCGCGGGCATCCAGATCGCGAGCGCCCAGAGCAGCGTCGTCCTCGTCCGCCTCGATGGCGCGCGCCAGCGCCGGCTCGCCGCCCGCGATGATACCTTGCACCAGGTCCGGCGGCACGTTGAAGGTGGGCGCGCACTCGGCGGCATCGAGAACTCCCAGGCGTCCGCTAGTCCCGGCGCCAATGTAGAACAGGCGGCCGCCCTTTTCGAGGCGTGCGGCGATGGCGTCGACGGCCTGCGCGATGCGCGGGATTTCGCGGCCAACGGCATCGGCCACCTTGCGGTCCTCGGCGTTGACGATGGCGAGGATGTCCACGGCAGGCAGCGCGTCAATCCCTTCGGAAGCGGGATTGCGCCCTTCGGTGAGCAGGTCGTCGAGCATCGCCACCATCTTAGCGCCGGGGTCGACGGCGAACGTCAGTGGGAGCAAACCGGCGGTCCAGCCGATGTCCGCTCCCTGACGGTCGGTGCTGGGTCGTGCACCACGGGCCGGTACAATACCCTTAATGGAGATTGGCGCCCGCCGCCTCAAATCGTGGATTTCGGAACACCACTATCTCGCAGTGTTCCTCTTTATTCTGGCGGTCAAGATCGTGATCTGGGGTTATTCGTCGGGCGTCAGTCACCTGGTTCCGGTCACGAGGCTGCAGTACTTTTCCGGCGGCCATCACTACCAGATCGACCCGCGGATCACGGAAGGCCGGGTTGACTTTCTCAGCATCTGGATCTACTCGGACGCGGAGTGGTATCTCAGCATCGCCGCGAACGGCTACCCGAACACGGATCAAATGAAGAAGGCCGCCGCGGAGCACGATGCCCTCAAGGGATATCCATACCAGTTCGCTCAAGGCGACCCGGCCGCCAAGTACCGCAAGTATACGGAGTGGGACAAGGACGCCAAATACGCCTTCTTCCCTCTTTACCCATTGTCGATTGCCGCGCTGCACTCGATTCTGCCGCTTCACGTGGCGGCCTTTGTGGGAGCAAACGCGATCAGCGCCCTTGCCTTCCTGGCCCTGTATGCCCTCGTCCTGGAGTACTTCTCCGACAAGGGGCTGGCCTTCCGGTCGCTGCTCTTACTAATGTTCTATCCTTTTTCCGTCTTCTATCAGGCGTATTACAGCGAAGGGCTGTTTCTGCTGCTGGCGGTGCTGTCGTTCTACTTCCTGAAGAAGGGACGCGTGGGCCTCTCGGTTCTATGCGGCGCCCTTCTGGCGCTGACCAGGCCGACCGGTGTGGTCATCGTGGCTCCACTGCTGGTTCTGGCGATAAAGCAGGGTCTGCCCGCGCCGAACCGCGCGGCCAAAAGAGCCGAGAAGCTGCGGAGACGGACCGGCGTTCCGATGAGCGCGATCGACTGGAGCAGATCCCGCATCGTCTGCCTGGCGCCGCTGGGGCTGGTGCCTTATCTGATGTTCAATTACTTCCAGACCGGACACTGGAACTATTTCGCCCTGGCGCAGAAGCGGTGGGGCTTCGAAGGCTCGGCGTTTCTTGGAAACCTCCTCAATAATACTGTCGTGGCGGGGTTGGACTTTTTCAGATTGAAGTTCCTGAGCGACCGCCAGTGTCAGCTCGATTACACGGTGATGGCGCTCACGCTGGCGGTCCTGGTTTTGAGTTACAAGCGCCTGCCGCTGGAGTTATGGACGTTCAGCGCGTTGCAGTGGTTCGTTCCGCTCCTGCTCAAAGACCTGATGTCATTCTCGCGGTACGTGTCGATCTCGTTTCCGCTATTCCTCTACCTGGCTTCGACGATCAAGAGGAAGTGGGTGTTCGGGGCGGTGCTGGGTGTGTTCGTCGCGGGCTTCCTGGTGATCGACGGCAGGATGGTTACCTGGCACTGGGTCGGGTAGAATGGCTCGGTGACCTTCTCAGCCTCCTACGACCTGACCGTCAAGATCGTTTCCCTTCTGGTGTTCGTCGCGGCGCTCGGCGGGGTGGTGGCTTCACACAGCGTGGTGGTCGCCTTCTTCCTGTTTCTGGTCATTTGCCTGTCGTATGCCTATTCGGCGCGGGGATACGTGTGCGAGGGCCCTAGACTCATCATCAAGAGACTGGTGGGAGACGTGACCATTCCGCTCGACGGGCTACGTGAGGCGCGTCTGGCGACCCCGGACGACTTCTGCGGCTGCAGGCGCCTGTGGGGGAATGGCGGGTTGTTCGGATACTACGGGCTGTTCCGGACGACGAAGCTTGGCAAGTGCACTTGGTACGTGACAAACCGAAAGAACGCGGTGGTGCTTGTGACGGCGGCGAAGACGGTGGTGCTGAGCCCGGACGATGTGACCGGCTTCCTGGCGGCGGTGAGTCCGTTGGCGACTGGGGAGCCCGTTCTCGGTCAGGCGCCGCCGGTCTCGGTTACAAGCTTCGGCATGGGTCGCTCGATCGGGGTGGTCGTGGGCGTGCTGGTCGGGACTCTGGCGCTGGCGGCCGTTCTGTTCGGCGTCCTCTACTCGCCGGGCGCGCCCCGCTACAACCTGGACTCCGAGAGCCTGACGATTCGCGACTTTTTCTACCCCGTGACCGTGAGGGCGGCGGACGTGGATGTGGAGCGCGTCCGGGTGGTGGACTTTGCGACGGATCTGGATTGGCGGCCGACGGCGCGCACCAACGGGTTTGCCAACAGCCACTACCGCTCCGGCTGGTTCCGGGTCGCCAACGGGGAAAAGGTGCGGATGTATCGCGCGGACGGCACGCGGCTGGTGCTGATTCCGGCGCGAGGCGCGGCGGTGCTGCTGGAGGTTCAAGACCCGGAGCGGTTCGCCGAAGAATTGCGGAGGCTGTGGGCGCGGCCATGATTCTGTACCGCGGGGCGCGACCTTCTCGGTCAGGTGGAGCGCCGCAGGGTCAGGACCGTGAACCCGCGCGCGACGACCGAGGCGATGAGCAGGGGAAGCATCCTATTGACGTAAAGGCCCTCCCAGGGTCCGCTCCCTGGCGGTCGCGGCTCGGAATCGGCGGCGCGCGGGACGCGGAACCGGCCGCCGGGCTAGCGTAGTGCGTCGCGAATTTCGAGCAGGTTGACTGACAGGAGACCGATCGTGGGAAAGGCACGAATTTCGCAAGTGCGGCGAAATTCGAGCCAGTCCCGGGTTTGCGGCACTAGCGGCCGAGCAGCAGGCGCAGCGCATCGAGAAGCGCCGGCCCGGCGGTTTCCAGTTCCGCGCGGTGCTCGACCGAGAGCGCTTCGAGAATCCGCTCGCCTTCCGGCGTCAGATCGATCCAGACCTGGCGGCGATCCTGCTCCGACCGGCGGCGCACGACGAACTGGCGGGCCTCCATGCGGTCGATCAGCTCGACAACGCTGTGGTGCCTGGTCTGAAGGCGCGTGGCCAATTGCCCTACCGTCGGCCTGGTGGCCGGCTCCATCCCCTTGATTGCGAGCAGAAGCTGGTGCTGCTGGGGCTCGAGACCTACCTTCCGGGCCGCAGCCTCGCTGAAGCGCAGGAACTGGCGAATGTGGAATCGGAAATCGGCGAGTGCGCGGTAGTTTACGGGTTTCGCGGTGTCGGAGCCGCTCACGTGTTCAATCTATATCGTAGCACGATACAGCGGACGCGTCAGCGGGATGCAGCCACGGCGATGCGCGCAGCGGGGTTGGAAGCGCGCAGCGGGGCGTCGGCCTGGCGGACCGGAAGCACCACGACGGGTGCTTTGATGGCGGGCCGTTTCTCCCATGGCACGGGATGAGAACAAAGGCAGACGGAACACCGATAGCGGCCATTAACGGGCCACATCGGATCGTTGTGCATCAGCCTGCACCAAAGGTTTGCCACGCGGGTCCCCAGCGCTGTCATAATCTCCACCTACTCTTATCGACTCACCCCTCTATGTGTTGGATTCGATTTCGGGCGGCTGGTTGCGAAAAAAAATGGCCTGTAGTACTAAGCAGCAGCGGTCCAGGTTTAAACCATTTGTGTGCGCTCATGTTTGCAGGCAGTTGCGAGGGCGTCTTTGCTGGCGGACAAGGAAGGCCGCTCCGCCGGTACAATTGAATCCATATGACTACCAGCGAGCTTGCCGCGGTGCTGGGGTGCGAGGTGGTGGGTGACGCCAACCTCGAAATCACCGGCGTCGCCCCGATGGAGCAGGCGGGACCGAACGAGCTGACGTTCCTCTCCAACCCCAAGTACGCGCACAAGGTGAAGCACAGCCGGGCGGGGGCGATTCTGATCTCCGAGGCGGTGCGGGAAGGGCCGATTACGAGCCTGGTCTCGAAGAACCCGTACCTGGATTTCGCGCGGACGCTGGAGCTGTTCTACCAGCCGCCGCGGCCGGCGCCGGGGATTCACCCGCTGGCGTCGATCGCGCCGACGGCCTCGGTGGGCGAGAATGCGGCGATCGGAGCTTTTGCCGTGGTGGGCGATGGGGTTGTCATAGGGCGAAACGCGGTTCTGCACCCGCATGTGGTGATCTATGAAGGGGCCCGGATCGGCGACGATTTCTGTGCCCACTCGCACGTGGCGGTGCGCGAGTTCTGCCAGATCGGAAACCGGGTGAGGCTAGGCAACGGAGTGGTGGTGGGCGGGGACGGCTACGGATTCGCGCACCGCGAGAATGGTTCGCACTACAAGATTCCGCAGTCGGGGCCGACGGTGATCGAGGACGATGTGGAGATCCAATCGCTCTCGTCGATCGATCGCGCGACGATCGGCGAGACCAGGATCAAGAGGGGCGCGAAGATCGACAGCCTGGTGCAGGTGGGCCACGCGTGCGTGGTGGGGGAGGACAACCTCATCTGCTCGCAGGTGGGCCTGGCGGGGAGCACCGTGCTGGGCAAGAGCGTCGTGCTGACCGGGCAGGTGGGCGTTTCGGGCCATCTCACGATCCACGACAACGCGGTGGTCTACGCGCAGAGCGGCATCGGCGGCGATGTGGCGGCCGGGACGGTGGTATCGGGCTCTCCGGCGTTCGACGCGCGCGAGTGGCGACGCGCCGTGGCGGCGTTCCCCAAGCTGGGGGACCTGGTGAAGACGGTGCGGCAGCTCGCAAAGAGAGTGGAGCAGCTAGAGAAGTCGGCCGTACCCGGAGAGAAAATCGATGCGTGACCGGTCCCAGCCCAATTCGCAGGTACGCGTGGCGTACAAGAACGAAGAGTTTCTGGACAGTCCGGACGCGCGCGGGATCCGGATCCTGTCGGAGTACCTCGAACCGCTGGCGCACTTCCGGCGAGAACAGATCCGCGACACCGTGGTGTTCTTCGGCTCGGCGCGCATACACCCGCCCGCTAGCCCGATTGCCCACTACTACGACGACGCCCGAACGCTGGCCCGGCTGCTCACGGAGTGGGGCGAGGAAATCAAGAACAGCAGCAGCAGGCGGTTCGTGGTGTGCAGCGGCGGCGGGCCGGGCATCATGGAAGCGGCCAATCGCGGCGCGGCGGAGGCGGGGGGCAAGACGATCGGCCTGAACATCGGGCTGCCGTTCGAGCAGTTCCCGAATCCGTACATCTCGAAAGAACTCAATTTCGAGTTCCACTACTTTTTCATGCGCAAATTCTGGTTCGCGTACCTGGCCAAGGCGCTGGTGGTGTTTCCGGGCGGATTCGGCACGCTGGACGAGATGACGGAGATCCTCACGCTGTGCCAGACGGGCAAGCTGGCCAAGAAGATGGTCATTCTGCTTTACGGCAGCGACTACTGGAAAGAGGTCATCAACTTCGACGCGCTGGTGAAATACGGCACCATCGCGAAGGAGGACCTGGACCTGTTTCAGTATGCGGACGATCCGGCGAGTGCGATGGAGATTCTGAAGGAGGGCCTGACCACGCTGTACCTGCAGCCCGAGGCGGCGTTGCCAGAGTCCGAAGAGCACACCCCGGCCATCGCGAAGTCTGTCGTGCGTGTGGCGGAGCACGAGGGGGAGTAGGAGGCGGACGAGGGGCGAACTGGGAAGCGCTCCTCTTGTTTGCGGTAGTTTTGATTTATTAACTGGGGGGCTATATGGGAATGCGCAATGTGTCATTGATGGTGATCTGCGCGCTGTCTGTGCGCGCCGGTCTGTGGGCTCAAGACGGGCCCAATGTGGAAGAGGGGAAGAAGGCGGATTTCTCCCGACTGGTGGTCGCCGGGGACTCGTTGACCGCGGGCTACCAGAATTCACAATTGATCTTTTCCGGACAGATTCACGGCTACGCTAACGTGATTGCGTCGCGGGCGGGTGTGGGCCTGAATCTCCCGTTGCTGCCCGCGCCGGGGTTTCCACAGGTCTCCATCGTGGACGGCTTCGCGGTCGCGACCGGGATTCAACCGGTGGCAAGGGAAAACAACCAACAAACCCGCGATGTTGCCGTGCCCGGGTTCACGG
>DATNLV010000200.1:0-5094 GCA_035602665.1 Bryobacteraceae bacterium
GAGCGGCACATGCACGAATGCTGAAAGGGCCATAGCTGCGGTCGCGCTCTCTTGCACGATACCGCCTCTATGGCCCCCCAGTCACAGGATGTTCAATCCGGCGTTAGCCGGAGGCGAGGCTGATAGCTGACAGCTGCTAGCTACGCGGACCTCGGGCCCAGGGTTTCGCGCACCTTGGCCGCCAGAGAGCGCGGAGAGAAGGGCTTCTGCAGATAGGCCATCTCGTCGGCAAGGCCGCCTTCCCCGGCGATCAGCTTGTCCGCGTAGCCGGACATGAAGAGCACCTTGATCGAAGGCCTCAGTACGGTCAACTTCGCGGCCAGCTCCGGACCGGTCATGCCGGGCATCACAACATCGGTCACCATCATTTGCACCGGCCCGGTGTAAATCGCGCAGAGCTGGAGAGCGTCCGGCCCGCTGGCGGCGCCCAGCACCTTGTATCCGTAACTCTCGAGAACCTCCATCGCCAGGTGCCGGACCTCGGCCTGATCCTCCACCACCAGCAGCGTCTCATCGCCGCTCAGGTCCGCGGCCGGCGCCTTGGCGATCTCCGCGGAGACGACCTGGCCCGCGGCGCGAGGCAGACAAATGTGGAAGGTGGTGCCCGCGCCGGCCTCGCTGTGAACCCAGATGTGCCCGCCCGCCTGTTTGACGATGCCGTACACGGTCGATAGTCCCAAGCCGGTTCCCTTGGCCTTGTCCTTGGTGGTGAAGAACGGCTCGAACAGGTGGCTGCGCGTGTATTCATCCATCCCCGAGCCGGTGTCGCCGACCGCCAGCTCCACATAAGAGCCCCCCGCCAGCTCCGGGCGGCTGTCGCCGGCCGCGAAGTCGTGGGTCTCGACAATCAGCTTGCCTCCGTGCGGCATGGCATCGCGCGCGTTGACCGCCAGGTTCATCAGCACCTGGTTGATCTGGTTGGGATCGGCGAGCACCTTCCCGCTGGCCTCCAGGTGGACCGTCAGATCGATGTCCTCGCCGATCAGGCGGCCGATCATGGTCTGAACATCCTGAATCACGAGATTGAGGTCCAGCACCTTGGGCTGCACCACCTGGCGCCTGCCGAAGGCCAGCAGTTGCTCGGTCAAGGCCGCGGCCCGCTGTGCTGCCTTCCGGATCTCGCCAACCGAGGTGGCCAGGAAGCCATCCGGGGGCAGCTCTTCGAGCACCAGCTCGCCACAGCAAAGGATGACGGTCAGCAGGTTGTTGAAGTCATGGGCCACGCCTCCGGCCAGGCGCCCGATGCTCTCGAGCCGTTGCGCCTGCAGGAATTGATCCTGCAGCCGCCGGTACTCGGTGACGTCCTGTGCAGTGCCGATCATGTGCCGGACGCCGGAATCGTCCACCTCCAGCTCCCCGTGCTGGCGGACCCATCTCTGGGTTCCGTCCGGGCGAGTGATACGATGGTCCAGCCGGAACGGCTTGCCGCTGTTGAGACTGGCGTCGATGGCGGCCCGGACCGCATCGCGGTCCTCGGAGTGGATGGTTGCGGGAATGCTCTGAGCCGTCGGGGTGAAGGACTTCCGCGATACTCCCCAAATGCGGTACAGCTCGTCCGACCAGCGAACGGGCTCGCTCGATCCCGCGGCGAGACTCTCCGGGGAGGCCTCCCAGCTACCCAGCTCCGCAATCCTCTGTGCGCGTTCAAGCAAGGCCTCGCTCTTCCGCAAGGCGTCCACTGCATGCTTGCGCTCGGTGACGTCCTGCGCCACGCCCAGCACCTTGCTGGGAATGCCGTCGGTGCGGGAGAACACCATGTCGCGGCAATGCACCCAGCACCAGTGGCCGTCGGCGTGCCGCATGCGGTACTCGATCTCGAGGGTCTCCCCATCGGCGGCGGCCCGGCAGCGGCGGTAGTGCTCCGCCACCGCGCGCGCGTCCTCGGGGTGGAGGATCTCGCCCATCAGGTCGGCCCCCAGCGCCTGGGCGCGGTCGAAGCTGTATCCCAGGAACTCGGTGACGTGCCGGTTGGCGAAGGTATTCCGGCCTTCCGCCAGGTCGTAGATGTAGAGCAGGTCCGGAGTGGCGTTGAGGATGCGGTGAACCAGGCGCCGGCTGGCGTCGAGTTCCTCCTCCATCTTCTTGCGCTCCGTAAAATCCATGTGGGAGCCGAGCACCCGCCGTGGGTGCCCCTGAGCGTCGAACAGGAGCGCGCCGCGGGCCAGAATCCAGCGGTAGCTTCCGTCCTTGTGCCGCAGCCGGAAGTCCGACTCGAATTCGGGCGAGGTGGCGCTCAAGGACTTGATCACCGCCGTGGCCCGCTCGCGGTCCTCCGGGTGTATGCGGTTCTGCCACTCCTCGATGGTGTTGCCGATCTCGCCGGCCGCATAGCCCAGTTGCGCCTTCCATTCCGGCGAGTAGTAGACCTGCTCGGATCGAAGATCGTAGTCCCACAGCCCGGTCTTAGAGACCTGTACCGCCAGGTGCAGGCGGCGTTCGCTTTCGCGGAGCGCCTCCTCGGCGCGCTTCCGCGCCGTGATATCGCGGAAGTACACCAGGGAGCCATCCTCGCCGAGGTAGCGGAAGGGCTCCGCCGTCGCTTCGACATCGATCACGGAGCCGTCCAGCCTGAGGAACCGATGCTCGACGGCCGGCCCGCGCCGCTTCTCTTCCAGGATCTGGCGCATCCTCTGTTCGACCAGCGCGTGGCAGTCTGGATCGATGCGCTCGAGTACGGGCCGGGACAGGAGTTGCTCCGCGGCGTCCGCGCCGAAGGCAGCGACCGCAGCCGGGTTGACGTAACGGAAGCATCCGCCGGTCTGTACAAAGATCGCTTCGGGCGCGGTCTCCACCACCAGCCGGAACCGCTCCTCGCTCTCGATCAGCGACCTCTCGGTCTTCTTGCGATCGGTGATGTCGACGATGACCGCCAGGATGCCGACCGGCGATCCGCTGCTGTCGAACAGCGGCGCGGAGCTGAGGCTGACTTCAATCGGGGAGCCGTCCTTCCTCAGACGTTTGACCTCGAGCCCGCTCAGTGCCCTGCCGGGCATCGTCTTCCAGAACTCCCGGCTGGGACCACGCTCCTGTTCGGGATAGATGGCGTCCGGCACGGGGCAGCCAAGTACCTCCTGCGCCGTCCAGCCGTAGATGCGCTCCACGGCCTTGTTGCAGAGCTGAACGCAGCCTGCCAGATCCAGGACGACGATGCCGGCCGGCGCGGCTTCGATGACCGCTTCCAGCTTCTGTTTGGCCTGGCGCACCTCTTCTTCCATCACTTTGCGTTCGGTGATATCGCGAACGATGGTCTGGAAAAACTTGGCGCCATCCACGTCGATCTGCCTGGTGCTGGCTTCGACGGGAAAACTCGTCCCGTCCTGGCGGCGGTGCCGGGTCTCCACCACTCGCCCGTCCGATTCGAACCCCGCGGGCGGCTGTCCCTCGGGCTCGCCCTGGGGCGCCTGCCACAGGTCGCCGAGGCGCTTCTGCAACAGATCCTCGCGGGTGTAGCCGTACGAAGCGACGGCGCGCTCGTTGGCCTCGATGATGCGCCCGTCCGTATTCGTCAGAAGGATGATGTCGTTGGTGTAGTGGCTGAGGTAGTCGAAATGCCCCGCCAGGGCTCGCCGTTCCTGTTCGGCCTCGTAGGCCTGCTTGTAGAACTGCAGGCGCTGGTGACGCCACAACACACCCAGCCCGAAAGCTGCCGCAGCGATCAGCGCCGCCAGGCGGAGCGCCAGGCTGGCGGACTGGTCGCGCAGCGGAATCTCGACTTGTTCCAGGTCCATCTCCGCCACGATGGACCAGTCGCTGGCCGGGACCTTGCGCAGCGCCGCCAGAACCGGGACCCCACGGTGGCCCACTCCGTGCATTGTCCCGCCGCGTTCGAGTTGGGCCAGCGCAGCCGCCGAAAGGGCCATGCCCGCCGGGGCCCGCGCCGCGCCGCCCTGGCCACGCAGCAGCAAGATGTCGCCGTTGCCGCCCGGAATCGGCCAGGACTCGATAAGAGGATCGAGCGTCTTGTGCGCGACGATCCCCAGAACCAGCGTTCGCGATGTGGGACGGCCCACGGACAGGGGGATGACCAGGCCAAGGTCGAGGTCCTCCTCGCTCTGGCCTGGCTCCAGGTCCGCCAGCACGACGCCGCCGGCCTGGCGAGCTTGATTCGCGAGAGCGGCGTAAAGCTCCCGGGAGTGGGCCGCTCCGGCTGCCACATGCAGTGCGCCGTCACGGTCGACCAGGACGGCGTTAGCGTAAACCGCCTCCTTCGGGCCTTGTATCCATTGCCGCACCGTGGCGGCCGCAACCTGGTCCGGACCTTCGATTGCCCGAACCGTGGAGGGTGACACGGCCTGGATCTCGATGGCGCTAGCATCCTTGAATCGCGCCTCCCGCCACGCGGTAACCTCGCGGACCTTCGCGTCCGCGATGGCGGAGAGATGAGCACCGATGTCCCGTACGATCGCTTCGCGCTCGTGAAGGAAGTACGTGTAACTCGCTCCCGCCAGTCCCGTGGCTATGACCAGGAAGACCGCGAGGGGGAGGAACAGCCTGTGGCGCAAGGGATCGCCGGGCCGGCTCGATCCGGCTGGCCGGCCGGCCGGATCCACGCGCTTATGGAATAACGTCTGCACGGAGTCGATCGCCAGAAAACCAAGTAAAAGAGCGAAAAGCATTATAACCCGATTTTGCCTGCCAGCTATTACTTACAGGCTCCCCTTCTCCGCCGGACGGGGAAACACGGTAGAATTTCCTTTTGTACAGGGAGCCAACAAAGTGAACAGACAGGACTTCGGAAAGACACCGGACGGCACGCCCGTTGAACTCTACACGCTAGCCAATTCGGGCGGCGTTGAAGCCACGATCATGACCTATGGCGGGACCGTCGTCTCGCTTCACACGCCAGACAGCCACGGCCGTTCCGGCGACATCGTCCTCGGCTTCGACGACCTCGACGGCTACCTTGGCGCCGGCAATCCGTATTTCGGAGCGATCATCGGCCGCTACGGGAACCGCATCGGCAACGGCCGTTTCACCATCGGCGGCGTGGAATACAAACTCGCGCAGAACAACGGCCAGAATAACCTGCACGGCGGGCCGCGCGGGTTCGACAAGGTTGTGTGGCGGGTCAAGGATGCCGGCCCCCAGTCCCTG
>DATNLV010000216.1:0-5119 GCA_035602665.1 Bryobacteraceae bacterium
GGCGGCGGTAACCCCCGGCACGCTGCCCGCTCCTCAGGGCAAGTCCGGCGCCTCGCGTCCGCTCCCCAAACACGATCCCGGAGACGACCCCGCCGTCCTGTCGCTCGCAGCCGCGCTTCTGCCGCCTCCGCCGCCACCGCCCGCGCCCACCGCGCCTGTCGCGGCTGTCGGAGACGGCGCGAGCGGGGCCGGCGGCGCCGCAACGGCGGACCAGCCTGCTGCATCGCCGGCCGGCGCCGCCAACCTGCCGGGTCCGGTGGCCGCTTTACCGTCATCCTCTGCCCAGGAAGCTTTGGCGGAGCTTGCGGTGGCGGATCTTGTCCAGGCGGGCCCTGAGCAGAAGAGCCAGCCGAAACCCATCGCGCCAGGGCCCGCCGCACCGCAGAACCTCACGCTCGATAGCCCCGTGCCCCAGGACACCGCGCCTGAGAACGCCATCCTGGAGAGCGCTGCACAGGCCGCACCCGCGCCAGACCCGGTGGCGGGGCGCAACTCGCAACTGGCATTCGGAATCCGCTTAACCGCATCCGCCCTGCCGGCCACGCCGCAGCCCGCCTCGGCCACACCGTCGCCCGCTCAGGGGAGCGTCCCGGCGACCCCGGGCCATAATTCCGCCGCGGACGCCACCCAGGCTCCGGGTCCCACCCCTCCGCCCCCGGTTGAAGCCGGGCGCAGCGCCGCCGCCGCAGAAACCGCGCGCTCTGTCCTTGGACAGGGGACCTCGAACCAGCCGCCAGAACCCGAGAACCGCCACCCGCTCTCGACCGCGTCCGCCGAGAACGGAAGCGCGGTCGCGGTCCCGGTGGCCGCGCCGGCAACGTCTCTCGAGGCCGCCGCGACAGCCCGTGAAAACGTCCCGCAGACCGCCGCGCCACCGGCGCCGGCACCCCCCCCAACTCCCAGCGAACCGCCTCGAGAGCCGGCCATCCACGAGCTGTCGCTCGCGCTCAGCGGACCGTCGGTAAATGGCCGTGCCGGCGAACAAGTCTCGCTGCGGGTGGTCGAACGAGGGGGCGAGGTCCAGGTGGCCGTGCGCACCGCGGATCCGCAACTGGCCGGCGACTTGCGCCAGAACCTCCCGGACCTGGTCTCGGAGCTTTCCGGGCGCGGATACAGGGCCGAAACCTGGCAACCGCTTGCCAGTTCCGGAACAAACGCCAGCGTCGTCCCGCGCGCCGCCAGCACGGCCGCGGACTCAAGTGCCGGACAGAGTTACTCCGGCCAGACCGGCGGCGGCTCCCGCAACAGCGGAAGCGCGGCCGGCCAGCAACAACAACAGCAGCGCCACGGGCAGGACCCGAACCAGCCGTCCTGGCTGCAGGCTCTCACCCGCGGCGCCGCTCAAACCGGGAGCACTCCTTATGATGATTACACCCGCTAGCATAGCCACTCCTTCTCCGAGGGCCGCGGCAACGGACGGATCCAGTCCGTCCTCCGGCACATCGACCGGTACTTCGACCGATCCGCTGGCCCAGGAGCAGACGTTCCTCCAGCTCCTGGTCGCCCAGGTCCAAAACCAGGACCCCATGGATCCCACCGCGGATCCCACCGAATACGTCACGCAACTGGCCCAGTTCAGCTCGCTTGAGCAGTTGACCGGGATGCACGCGGATCTGGACAGCCTGGTCTCGGGCGGTAAAGCTCCGGCCAGCGCCGCCGCCACTTCGACTCAGGAGAACAACTAGCATGTTTACGGCATTCTCGACCGCTCTTTCGGCGCTGGACGCCAACACCACCGCCATCGACGTGGTCTCGAACAACCTCGCCAACCTGAACACCACGGGTTACAAGGCCAGCGTGGTCTCGTTCCAGGACCTGGTCACCGAGTCGATTGGGGCCGGTCTGGGCGCCACCCAGGTTGGCTTCGGCACCGGCACGCCCTTCACGGTTCGCGAGTTCAGCCAGGGCTCGACACCCGCCACCACCGGGCTGCTCGACGGAGCCGTTCAGGGTGACGGCTTTTTCATCGTCAAGGACACCCAGGGCGCCACCGACTACACTCGCGCCGGCAACTTCGAGGTGGACGACTCGAACTACCTCACAACCCAGGCCGGCCAGCGCGTCCAGGGATGGGTACAGAACGCCAGCGGCGTGGTGGATACCAACCAGCCCATCGGAGACATTCCGGTGCCCGTTGGCACCCTGCAGGCGCCCATCGCGAGCAAAACCTTCTCGCTGGGCCTGAACCTGAACGCAGCCGCGGTGGCGGGCCAGACCACCGGGACTTTCTCGACGCCCATCAACGTCGTCGACTCGCTCGGCGACACGCACACGCTGACCCTTACCTTTACCAAGGAAGCGCCCTCGGCGGCCAACAACAATTCCAATACCACCTGGGACTACAACGTGACCATCCCGGATGCCGATCTCACCGCCGCGCAGACGGCGCCGCTCGCGACCGGAACGCTGGTCTTCGACGCCAACGGCAATCTCTCCAGCCCGGATTCGACCGCGCCGGACGTCAAGTTCACGGTTCCCACACTGGCTGACGGCGCCGTCATAGGAGACCAGTCCGCCACGCCGCCCACCAACGAGATGACCTGGCATCTCTACGACGCGGCGGGATCGCCGGACATCACGCAGTACAACGCGCTTTCGGCGCCTTCGACGACGACGGTCGACGGCTCGCCGGCCGCTTCGCTGACCAACGTGGCCCTCACCGACGGCGGCAAGATCGTGGCCAGTTACTCGAACGGAACGCAGGTCACGGTGGCGCAACTGGCGCTGGCCTCGGTCCCCAATCCCCAGTCCCTGATCGCGGTCGGGAACAACGCCTTCCAGGCCAGCGCGGTTACCGCGCTGCCCTCGATCGGGCTGCCCGAGACGGGCGGGCGCGGCAAGGTGCTGGGCGGGGCCCTGGAAAGTTCCACGGTGGACATCGCCAAGGAATTCACCAACCTGATCGTGTTCCAGCGGGCCTACCAGGTCAACACGCGCGTGGTCACCACGGTCGACCAGATCAGCCAGGACACCGTAAATCTCAAACAGTAAGGCGGTCATGAAGGCTCGACAACAGACCCGGCCGCCCGACGGAACGGAGCGATGACGGCGCTCGAACAGATTGGAACGCTGGCCGACGTGCCCATCGAGCTCGAGATGGAGCTCGACCGCAAGGTGATGTCGCTGGCGGAGATTCTCGAATGGGAGCCGGGGCGGGTGGTATGGCTGACCCGCTCGGCCGGAGAAGCCATTGACATCCACGCCGGCGGCGCCCTGATCGGTTTCGGCGAAGTGGTGATCATCGAAAGCACCTTCGGGGTGCGCATTACGGACTTCAACCAGGGGGTCTGAGGGAGAGCATGGATCTGGCACGCGAGTTAGGGGCGGTGATTCTGGTTCTGGGCGTCCTGGGGGCGACGCTGTGGGCGCTCCGGAGGGTGGGCGCCGTGCGCTGGCGCGCGCCCGGAGGCGCCCGCACGCGGGGCCGCATCGAGATGGTCGAGCGCATCGCGCTCTCACCCGGCCAGGCCCTGCATCTGGTGCGCCTGGGAAACCGTGGCCTGCTGATCGCCTCTCACGCGGGAGGCTGCACGCTCGTCGAAAGCGTGCCCTGGCAGGAATGCCGGGTGGCGCCCGGGCGGGAGGAGCCGTCATGATCGCGCTTCTGGTGGCGGCGGGCCAGCCGCTGGGCGGCGTATCCCTGGGCGGCACGAAGGGGGCCGCGAACCTCAGCGTCCCCATGCAGACCGTAATCCTGCTGACGCTGCTGGCGTTGCTCCCCGCGGTGGTCATGTCGCTCACGCCGTTTCTGCGCATCGTGGTGGTGCTGCATTTCCTGCGCCAGGCCCTGGGTACGCAATCGACGCCCTCGAACCAGGTGCTGATCGGGCTGTCCCTGTTCCTGGCCATCCTGATCATGCAGCCCGTGCTCGGCCAGATGTATACCCAAGGCTGGGAGCCGATCGAAAAAGGCCAGGTGACCATGAGCCAGGGCCTCGAGCAGGCGGGCGCGCCGCTCAAGGCCTTCCTGATCCGCTTCGCGCGGGAGAAAGACGTCAAGCTGCTGGTCGAGATCACGCACTCGCCGCCGCCGCGCCGGCCCGCCGACCTGGATTTCAAGATCCTGGCGCCGGCTTACATCCTCTCCGAACTGAAGACGGCCTTTCAGATCGGCGCGGTGCTGTTCTTGCCGTTCCTGATCATCGATCTGGTGGTGGCCTCGGTGACGCTGTCGATCGGCATGATTCAACTGCCGCCGGTGATGCTCTCGGCGCCTTTCAAGGTGTTGCTGTTTGTGCTGGTGGACGGCTGGAATCTGGTGGTCGGCTCTCTGGTAAAGAGCTTCTACTGACGATAGAAGGCAGGAGACAGGAGGCAGGAGTCAGGAGGCAGGAGGCAGGAGAGGCAGTCGCTAAACTCGGGCGTGAGGCCCGTTTTCTCCGGCTCCTGTCTCCTGTCTCCTGACTCCTGTCTCCTCCTTCCGAGTACAAAACCATGACGCCACAATTCGCCATTCAAATCATCCGCGACGCCCTGATGACGGCCTTCTGGCTGAGCGCTCCTTTGCTGGTGGTGGGCTTTGCCGCCGGGGTCGCGATCAGTCTGGTTCAGGTGGTCACATCGATGCAGGATTCGGCCTTCAGCACCATCCCGCGCCTGGCGGCGTTCCTGATGGCGCTGCTTCTGGCGCTGCCCTGGCTGCTGCGGCAAATGATGAGCTACACCACGGGACTGCTGGGCGACCTGGGTCGCTATGCACGCTGAGCCTCTCTCGTTGACGGTGCCGGTGGCGGGACTGTACGGATTCCTGCTGGCGCTGGCGCGCGTGGGCGGGGCGCTGAGTTTCGTCCCGCTGCCGGGATTCTCGGCCGGTCCGGACGCGGCGCGGATCCTGCTGGCAATCGCTCTGACGGTGGGCCTGGCGCCGCTGGCGCCCGCGGTCGCGCTGCCCGATCCGCTGGCGGGTGGCATCCTGGTCGCGGTCGCTTCCGAGGCGGCGTTCGGCCTCGCGGTCGGCCTGGCGGTGGCGATTCTGATCGAGAGCCTGCTGGTGGCGGCTCAGATCTTCGGGCTGCAGGCGGGCTACTCCTACGCTTCGACGGTCGATCCGACCACGCAAGCCGACAGCAACGTCATGGTGGTCTTCTCGCAACTGGCCGGCGGGCTGCTTTTCTTTTCG
>DATNLV010000227.1:0-2880 GCA_035602665.1 Bryobacteraceae bacterium
AGCACGATGCCGGCCACGCCTTCGAGGCAGCCCTGTTCGATGCGGACCTTCTGCCCGGCCCGCAGGTATGGCCAGGGTTGGATCGGCAAGCCCGAGGCCAGCACCGCCCGGACGGCTTCGATCTCACCGTCATCCACGGGCACCGGGCGCTTTCCAAATCCCACAATCGAGGTCACCCCGGGTGTGTTCAGTACCAGCAGCCGCTCGTCGTAGGAGAAGCGGCAGAATACGTACCCGGGGAATAACTCGGTTTCGAGTTCCTTGATGCGGTCCGACCAGCGCCGGCGGGTGCGGTAGAGCGGCGAGAATTCTTCCAAGCCTTTCGAACGAAGGCTGCGAGCGGTTGCCCTCTCGTGCCGGGGCCTGACGGTGAGGGCGTACCACGGGGCACGCGGAGTGGGCGCGAGCATGGTTTCCTATCTCGGGGGAGGGGATTTGAATCCGGCCAAAGCTTTCGCACGGCAAGACCCAACTGCATCTCGCCGAAGCGAACATCCAGTACCTAACCTGCAATTGTATACGTTTCGATTACAGAGTCAAGATGGATTTTTGTTTCTTTTGTGGAGAACGCCAGCACCGCCAGGAGAGCGAAGAAGAACGCGGCGAGGGCAGGTTTCTGGAGCGGGTAGTCCACCAGGCAATGTAGAAAAACCGCAAGTACTCCGATTCCCCAGCGCGAGCGCAGCGCCGGCCGCACACTCCAGATCGCGATGGAAGCGAGCAGCGCCAGAAAGGGAAAGCCGCCTTCAGCGGTCCATTGCGCCCAGTCATTGTGCGCGTGATTGGCGAACAGCCCGTCGTCGTAGCGCGCATACGCGGGATATGCGGTGGACCACGTGCCAAGGCCGAACCCCGTCCAAGGGCGGTCGCGGATCATGTCGAGCGTGGAATCGAGCATCTCGCGCCGGCCCGCGTACGGGTCTGGCCGCTTCAGCCGTTCCCACAACGCCTCCGGGCCCACCACGGCCGCAAAGAGCAGGATGGACGCGGCAAGCACCGCCACCACCCGTCCGACGCCGCGCAAGGTGGCGCGATGCGCGCCGAACGAAAGGGCCAGGACGGTTACAATTTCGAGCGACGTCAGAAGGAAGCCGGCACGTGAAGCGCTGGCGATCACCGATGCGTACATCGCGGCCGCCATCAGCGTATACGGCAACGGTTTCCGCGCGCCGCCGGCAGCGCGGATCAGCGCCAGCGGCAGCACCAGTTCGATGAAGGCGGCGTACTGGTTCGGCGAAAGGAAGGGCCCCGCCGGCGCTCGTTCTGAAACCACAGAGAAGATCCAGAACGCGCTGCCCGTTGAGGTGAACATCGCGAGCGTCGCGACCACGCTCAGGGCAAAACCGAACCACAAAGTCGCGCCCAGAAACCGGTCCCGCAGCCCCGCATTGGAAAAGACCTGCAGCGCAACGGCGAAGACCGCCAGGTTGGTCGTCCACATCAGCAGGGCATTGGCGGTCTCGCGCGCGTAGATGCTCCAGCCCATCGAGACCTGCAGGATGCACCACAGCACCGCGCCGGCCAGCAGAATGATCGCAGGACTGCGCTGGAGGCGTTGGGGGCGAAGAGCCAGACGAAGTGCCCAGGCCGCCGCCAGCGCGAAGGCGCCCACTTCGAGCAGGCTCGCGGCCCACCGCTCGGGCGCCCAGGCCAGCAGGATAGAGACGAAGAGCAGGCCCGCCAGTGCCACGGCGGAGAACGCGGTCATCGCACCGGCTCCAGGGTGACGTTCCGCACGAAGACGGAGCCCTCCGGCCGCGCCGTGCCAGGCTGGCGTTCCGAAACCAGGGAGAGCCGGGCCAACGCCGCCTCTCCGCTCGCGAACGTCAGTTCCGCGGGCTGCCAGTTCTCGCCAGGCGGTTCGGACGTCGCCGCGTCGAGCACCTGCCAGCGGATGCCGGCGTCGGACGGCATATCCGAGGTCCGCCACCACCACCGCAAGCGGTAATCACGGTGCGGAACAACCGGGACGTGCTGCCACAAGAGTTCGCATCGTTCGGGCTGCTTGCCTGAGAGCGAGAACTGAAGCCCGGGCGGGGAAGTCAGCCGCGAGACGGCAACGTCCGCAAGCTGTGCAACGTGCCAATCGAAGCCGCCGAGCAGAGGCGCAGCGGCGAAGTCGCCGTTCGTCAGCAGCGAATCGCTTTCGAGGTCGAGCGGGGGATAGGGCGTGAGCTTCCGGCGGCACATGGCGTTCCACACCGCCAGCGCGGGCGCAACCGTGCCTCGCTCTAGCAGACGGTCGCAGTATTCCGTCAGGATCGGCGCGTCGTCCGGGCCGGCGGATCGAAGCACGTCGAAAGACACCGGCCCCGCGGCCTCAAGCCGGCCTTCGCCGAGGAGGAATCCCAGATACTGGGCCAGGACGGCCGGACGGTCCGGGATCGCCAGGCGGCGAATCGCGCCGGCATCCTGGCTGGCTGTCCAGCAAAGGCGGAATAGGGGGGTTCGGTCGCCGTAGCTCATCTCGAGGGCGCGCCTGCTCCAGTTCCAGAAAGCCGCCCAATCGCCGCGCCGGAAGTAGTAGTTCATCAGGGTGATGCGAGGCCCGCTCAGCCGGTCGATGCGGGCGGCTTCGAGCAGACACTTCTCCGCGCGGCCATAATCACCCGCGATCTCGGCCTCGAGTCCAAGCCGGGTCCAGATGGAAGAGTCGCGCCGATTCAATGCGGATGCGGCCAGGAGCGCCGGCGTGGGATCGCGCCCCTCGTGTTCCTCCAGTTCCGCCTGCCATGCGCGATAGCGTGCATTGCGCGGATCGAGTTGGATGGCGCGCGAGATCGCCTCCGGCGTGTTCGCGCGGTATAGCAGGTCAGCCCGTGCGAAACGGATCGACCAGTACGCCGCAAACGCAAGGCAGGCCGTGCATGCAGAAGCCGC
>DATNLV010000273.1:0-2067 GCA_035602665.1 Bryobacteraceae bacterium
TCAGGACGCCCGTGGGCTCACCCGCCGCTGTGCGCAAAATACGGCCGCCCGGCGGATCGGGAGTCTGAGCGGTGACGGCGGCCAGCGACAGCGCCTGACGGTTGACCCAGACCGCGTGCCCATCGACGCGGCTGAGAACCACCGGGTTGGCGGGCGCGCCCGCGCTCAGGTCGTCCGCCGAAGGAAAGCGGCCGCCCCAGTTGGTCTGGTCCCATCCGCGTCCGCGGATCCACTCGCCGGGTTTGTGGTGCGCTGCTTCCTTCCTGACGACCGCCGCGACTTCCGCCACGGTCTTGACGTCCCGCAGATCGAAGGTCTCGAGTTCGTCGCCGAGCGCCTGCATATGAACGTGCGAATCGATGAAGCCAGGGACGATGGCGGCCCCGTGCGCGTCGAAATGCGGCATGCTTGCTGCGACGGGCGCGCCGGCGTCGTCTCCCACATAGATGATGTGCCCGTCCCTGACCGCGAGCGCCGTTGCGGTGGGCCTGTGCTCGTCCAAGGTGTAGATGCGCGCGTTGGTAACCACCATGTCCGCCCCTTGTGCCCCGCCAAGCCCAGCTACAAACAGGGCTAGAATGATGAACATGGACGAAAGTATCGCACATCCGGGGCGCCCCACCGCCGCGGCTTGGGAGCTCCCCGGATGGAAGACCGCCGCGAGCGCGGTAGCCGCATTCCTGCTCGCTCTTCTGTTTGTGGTCTCGGGTGTGTGGAAGATCACCGACCCGTTCTCGGCCGCCCAGAGGATGACGCAGGCGCTGGTGCCCGCCAACCTCAGCCTGCTGGCGGCGTGCATGTTCGGTATCGCCGAGACGTTCACGGCCATACTGCTTCTGGTGCCGCGGTTCCGGCGCTGGGGCGCCATTCTGAGCGGCCTGCTGCTGGTGGCGTTCATGATCTACATCGGGTATTACTACAACCAGTTGCGCGGCGCGGACTGCAATTGCTTTCCGTGGCTGAAGCGCGCCGTCGGCCCGATGTTCTTTCTGGGCGACGGGGCCATGCTGGCGCTGGCCGTGATCGCAGGCTGGTGGGGGCGCCGCTCGTCCGATCTGCGCACGGCACTGCGGGTGCTGATGGCGGTCGCCGTGTTCGCCGCGGTTTCCTACGGGGTGAACGCGCGGCTGCAAGTGTCGGCGCAGGCTCCGGCATCCATCACCGTCGCCGGCCGGCCGCTGGCGCTGGGCGAGGGCCGCTTCCTGATTTTCTTTTTCGATCCCGAGTGCATGCACTGCAACGACGCCGCCCGCGAGATGGCGAAATACTCCTGGCGCGGGGTGAAGATCGTGGGCGTCCCGACCGAGGAGCCGCAATTCGCACAATATTTCATGGACACTACCGGCTTGCACGGCCTGGTCTCGAACGATCTGCCGCTGCTGAAGAAGGCTTTCCACTTCACGTCCACTCCGTACGCCGTCGCCGTCGAGAAGGGGCACGAGAAAGCGGGCATCTCGGACTTCGACACCCAACGCCTGGCGGCGCGGCTCCGCGAGATCGGCTTCGTGCAGTAAGCAAAAACCAAGTCTGGCCACGAATGAACACGAATGGACACGAATGGAAAGCAAGATGCTTATTCGTGTGCATTCGTGTTCATTCGTGGCCAAGTTCGTTTTCTTGGAGTTTGTCGCGGCGAGAGAGCGCTACATGATCAAGCGCATCCTCCTCGCGCTCGCTTTAGCGTTTTGTCTCCTGTATGTGGGCGACTACGTTTCCGTGCGCTACCGGATTCCGAACAACCGGGAACAGTTCGGGGTGGTCAAGACGCGCCAGGCTTACGCTATCCCGGAAAAGAACAACCGCGTGCAGTACACCTTCGACCCGCCGCAGAACCAGACTTGTGTCCAGTCGCTGTTCCCGCATCTGGGCTACACGCCTTGCTGGTATCTGCGCCGGCACGCGCAGAAGCGGGTCGATTTTTGAAGTGCGGGGCTGAAGCCCATAAGCGCTAACTTAAGGATTGCTTTTTGGCGCAGTTTGGCTTATTCTGCGGACATGCAGAATGCAGCCGACGAAAATTGGCAGGTGCTGTTGTCTCTCTTCCCTGCGGATTGGGCTGAAGAGGCT
>DATNLV010000277.1:0-8795 GCA_035602665.1 Bryobacteraceae bacterium
GCGCGCCACGCGGTCCGGGTCGCCGGCAAACTGCGCTGCCACTCTCGCAATCGCCGCGGAATCCACCTGGTCCGTCAGGCCGTCCGAGCACAGCAGCAGGGCGCTATCCGGCTCGACCTCGAGCTTGTGAACTTCGATGAAGTCACCGTCGTCAGGCGTGTGCTCGGCCGTTCCGACGTCGCGAAAAATCTCGTTGCGGCGCGGGTGCCGCATGGCCTCGTGCTCGGAGATTTCGCCCGAGTCTTCGCGGACGCCCACCGGAGAGTGGTCGCGCGTTATCTTCTCAATCGCGCCGCCCCGCAGCCTGTAGAGCCGGGTGTCTCCGACGTGCCCGACCACCGCGTGCCCATCTTCGAGTGCCACCACGGTCAGCACGCACGCCATCCCCGCCAGTTCCGCGTGGCTCTGCGCCTGCGCGAGAATATGCCGGCCCGCCAGCGCGACGCCCTCGCGGATACGGTCTTCCACCGATCCCGCCGGCCTCTCGAAGCGCGCCAGCAACGCCTCTTCGGCAATCGCGGACGCGCGCTCGCCCCCCGCCTCGCCGCCCACGCCATCGATGACGAAGTAAAGGCCGCGCTGGTCGTCTCCGTAGACGCGATCCTCGTTGTTGGCGCGCACGCGTCCCGGATCGGTCACTGCCGCTGAGCGGTAAACGGCGGTGGTCATTGTTGCGGAACGGGCTCAAAGTCCAGTTCCATTTTGCCTGCCAGTACGATGTGCGCCCCGGCCGCTACCGGAGACCAGACGTCCTTGTCCACCTCGGCGCCGTTCTCCGTCACGCGGCTCTGAGGCACGGCCACTCCATCTACCGTCGTCCCGAACTTGCTCACGTCCTTGATCTCGAACGCTCCGTCCGCGCGCCGGCGCACGATGGCGTGCTCGCGCGAGATGTCGGGGATTTCGGTGTGCAGCTCGAGATCCACCCAGCGGCCCAACCCTCCGCGGCCGATGTGCACCTGGTTGCGGGTCATCAGGTACGAACGGCGGCCCAGCTCGTCCGTAAAACGGAATTGAGCCAAAACGTTCTCGGCCTTCCCGGCCGCTTCCACCGATTGCCGCGTCTTCTCGCCGGTCCCGGCGCTGGTGCCGTATCGCGTCGCCCGCACCGTCTCGCTGCCTTCAAGCTCAGTCGCGCGCGGAGGCTCGGGGAAGTCCGAGAAGATGACGAACTCGCCGGTGGTCGCATCCTCGTCGTTGTTCGGGTAGAAGTCCACCTGCCAGAAATCTTTCACTCGCCGGTGCTCTTTCGGCGTGCGCAAGCCCAACCGTTTCGTCCAGGAGGCTAGGGGCTTGTTCAGCCGCGCCAGCGCTTCGGCGAGCACGGACTCGGTCTCGTTCCGGATCTCCTGCAGGATGGGAGAGAGCCGCTCCCAATCGTCCGGATGCAGGTAGACTCGAAACACCGAGGGAACCAACACAGAGCGAGCCAACGGCTCGGCCCCGGCTGTCATTTCGGTGACCACGGCCTCCGAAATCCGGCGGCCGGTCAGCGCTCCGCTTTCCGTCTCTCGCGCCCGCATCGACAATGCCAATATAGCGCCGCTGGCAGGCCCGGAGGGCGGCTGCACCCGTTCCTCTGCCGGCCCAGGCAGTCGGCCCGAGCGCGATTTAGAGCGGCCGGTACCCGCGGCGCAGCCACGTCGGCCCCCCAGGCCGTTCAACCGCGACACGCCTCAGTCACAAAAAAACACTTTCCACTAAATCCGATTCTTTGTCCTTCTCGTATAGACGAGTGAACCCCCAGAGGGGTGAGGGGAAAGAGGAGAGAAAACGATGTTCCAACGACTGCTATGGAAACCTGCGCTTGCGGTTGCCATTAGCGCTTTGGTCGGGCAGCCCGCGCTGGTCCTGGGGGCCAGCCACCGTGAGGCGCCGATTACCGCGCTCGATCAGAAGGCCGATATCACGGACTGGTTTGCGTTCGTCAGTCCCGAACACCCGGACAAGGTGATCATGATCCTGAACGTAGATCCGTTCCTGGAGCCGTCCAACGGGCCCAATTACTTCCCGTTCGACCCGGGCATCCTTTATGAAATGAAGGTCGATAACAACCACGACGGCGTCGAAGACGTGACCTTCCAGTTCCGGTTTCACACCGAGATCCGCGCGCCGGGAGTCTTCACGGGATTCGTCGGCAACCTGGCCGGCATCCCCGCGATTACAGCATTGGACGGGCCCGGCTCGGAAGGACTGAACCTTCGCCAAACCTACACGGTCACCATGGTGACAAAGAGCGGAGTCACCGACCTCACAGGCGGCCAGACCCTGTTCGCGGTTCCCACCAATGTGGGCCCGCGCACCATGCCCGATTACGATCAACTTCGGCAGCAGGGAGTCTACCAACTACCACACGACATACGCGTCTTCGCGGGTACGGTGGCCGACCCATTCTTCATCGACCTGGGAGCTGCGTTTGACTCCCTGAACTTCCGCATGGCGGCCGGCGGCGGCGTGCTCAGCGCGGCCGTCGATGCCGATGACCACAACAACTACGCGCCGAACACCCTGGCCGGGTTCAACGTGAACACGATGGTGCTGGAGGTCCCCATCGATATGCTGACGCGCGACGGAAGGGTGCACGCCCCCGGAGACAAAGACGCCGTGATTGGCACCTACGGGACAACCTCGCGCCGGCGCTTGAGCGTTCTGCGCAACCAGGCTGCCGCCGGCGACAACGGTTTCGCGCAAGTGCAGCGGCTGGGGAATCCCCTGATCAACGAGCTGATCATCGGGACGGGATCGAAGGACCGCTTCAGCATGGACGATCCGAAGAACGACTCGCAGTTCGCGAGCTTCTTCCTGAATCCGCTGCTGGCCCAGCTGTTCGGCACGCTCGGCATTCCCGTGGCGCCCCCGCCGCGCACCGATCTGCTGATCCTGGCGCAATATCAGGCACCGATCTGCCCGGGCTGCGGACCTTCCGATGCCGGTCCCGTGGCCGACCTGTTGCGGCTCAATACCGGCATCCCGCCCACGCCGGAGGCCTCTCAGAAGCGCATGGGATTCCTGGCGGGCGACACGGCAGGCTGGCCGAACGGACGGCGCCCGGTGGATGATGTCGTGGACATCGCGGCCCGGGCCGTGGCCGGGATTCTCGTCGACGCGACGAAGTTCGGAACGCGGATCGGAGACGGGGTGAATGCCGCCGCGTCGCCGGCGTCGTCCACTTTCCCGTTCCTGTCGCCGGCGTACAGCGGACGTGACAGCGCCCATGCGGGCCCGGGGCAGCCGGGCTGCACGAACCAGCCGGGCGGGATTTGTCCCACCATGTAGTGCACGCGCGGGACGGCCGTGGGCGGTCCCGCGCACATTTCAAAAGGGAGAAAGAACATGACAACACGACTGGTGTGGATTGTTTTGACCGGGTCCGTGCTGCTCGCCGGGCAGGCGCCGTCTCCGGCCGAGATCGGCATTCAGAAGGCACAAGTGCGGATCGCCAAGCACCCCGATCATTACCCCTACTACAACGATCTGGCGATGGCGTACGCGCGGCGCGCCCGCGAGACTTCCGACGTCGCCTGGTACGGGAAGGCGGAGGAGACTCTTCAGAAGTCGTTCACTATCGCGCCGGACAATTTCGAAGGGCTGAAAGTCGAGACCTGGCTCTTGCTGGGCCGGCACGAATTCGCCAAAGCGCTCGAGAGCGCGACCAAGCTCAACCGGCGGACCCCCGACGACATCACGGTCTACGGCTATCTGGCGGACGCCAACTCAGAGCTCGGAAACTATGCCGACGCCGTCGCGGCGGCACAGTGGATGCTCAACATCAGGCCGGGAAATGTTCCGGGACTCACGCGCGCGGCCTACCAGCGCGAACTCCACGGCGATGCCGACGGGGCCATCGAACTGATGCAGATGGCCTACGACGCCACGCCCTACAACCAGAACGAGGACCGCGCCTGGCTCCTCACGCAGCTGGCCCACCTGCACCTGCTGAACGGAGACTTGTCCAAATCGGAGATGTACGCTAGCGGGGCGCTGGCGATCTTCCCCGATTATCACTACGCGCTCGGCACGCTGGCCCAAGTCCGCCTGGCGCAGAAGCGCTACCAGGACGCCGCGGATCTTCTTCGAAAACGGATCGAGCAAGCGCCGCACGCCGAGAACTGGTATGCCGCCGCGAAGGCCTTCGAACTCGCGGGCCTCGATGCGGAGGCGAAGCGGGCATTCGCCGAATTCGAGCGGCGGGCGCTGGTGGAATCAAGCTGGGCGGACAACGCCAACCACGAGCTCATCGCCTACTACACGGACGTTGCCGGCAAGCCGGCGGAGGCGCTGAAACTCGCCCGCCAGGAACTCGCGCGCCGTCACGATGTGTTCACGCTCGATGGTTACGCCTGGGCCCTCGCCGCGAGCGGCGACTATGCCGGGGCCGACGCGGCGATTCACAAAGCGCTCGCCGTCGGGGTGAAGGACCCGACCATCCTGTCGCATGCCGCCGCGATCGCGCTCCATGCGAAGCTGGTTGCTATGGCCGCCGCGCGCTGAAGGACAACCCCGTGCCGATTCGACTGCTTACATTGCTATCGATCTGGGCGGCGGTTGCGAGCGCCGCGGCTCCGGCGGCGGGAGTCGGAGGGTTGGTGCTCGATCCGCAACGGAACGCGGTGGCCGGTGCGGTGGTGCGGCTGCACTCGGCCTCCGCGTCCCTGGTGGAGACGCGCAGCGACGCGGAAGGGCGCTACAACCTTGCGGCGCCCGCTCCAGGACCCGCCGACTTGACGATCGAGGCGCCGGGCTTCACGCCGGAGCACTTGTCGGTGACGCTGGCGCCAGGAGCGCTGTTGCACCGGGATCTGAGCTTCCGGCAACTGGCGCAGCAGTCCGAACGCGTCGCCGTCACGGCGAGAACCGAGGAGCCGGCGACCGACCTTCGCACCGGCGACGCATACCAGAATCTGCTGCTGTCGCGCGACGATCAGCTGCTGCAGGAGCTCAATCCGGGCATCGACGCCGGGCAGCACGAAGGCGGCGGCAAATCGCTCGAGATCCGCCGCTTCGGTTTCAACCTGGATCACGGCGGGGTGAACGGGGGACTGAAGGTGCTGGTGGATGGCATACAGCAGAACCAGGGGACCCAGGGCCATGGGCAAGGTTACCTTGGCTCGCTCAAGTCCCTGAGCCCCGAGTTGATCGAAGAGGTGACCTCCATCAACGGCCCCTTCAGCGCCGAGTTTGGGGATTTCAGCGGGCTCGGTGTGGTGGAGATCCGGCAGCGCGAGTCCATGCCAGACCAGTTGACGGTTCGCTTGGAAAATGGCGCCTTCGAAACCAGCCGTGGGTTCGTCTCGTACAGTCCGGATGTCCGCGACGTGGATGCGTATGTCGCCTACGACGGCTCCTACACCAACGGGCCCTTCGAGAATCCGGGGCGCTACCGCCGGGACAACGTCAACGCAAACTACTCTCGAAGGCTGAGCGAGACCGAGAAGCTCGGCTTCCGTCTCCTGATCGCGCGCAACGATTTCGACTCGTCGGGGCAGATTCCTCTGGATCTGGTGGCGGATGGCACGCTCAACCGCTTCGGCTATATCGATCCGACCGATGGCGGCCGCGTGCATGCTGGAACGGGGTCGGCGAATTTCACCAAGGACTTCGGCGAAGGCCGCACACTCGAAGCCGACGGGTTCCTTACCCGCTCGCTATTCGATCTGTATTCCGATTTCACTTTTTTCCTGCACGACCCGATACACGGCGACGGCATCCAGCAGCACGACTCCAGGCTGGAGGAGGGGGCAAACGTGCACTACACCGACCCGCATCGCGTGGCGGGAATGCAGGGGCTATTTGTCGCGGGCGGGAACCTGCTGGATAGCCAGGTGAACGTGGGGCTGTACCCGCGCGAGGGCCGCACTCCGATCGGTGTGACGACGCGGGCCGACGCGAGTGTGGACAACTTCGCCGGCTACGTCCAGGAGAACCTCAGCGCGTGGCAAGGCCGCCTGCTGTTCGGCGGAGGGGTGCGCTACGACGATTTCCGGTACACCGTGCTCGATCTGGTGACCCCCGCGGACAGCGGGCATCAGGCCGCCGGACGCTGGCAAGGCAAGGGGTCCGCTGCCCTCACTCCGCTGCGCTGGGTGCCGCTCACGTTCCATGTGAACTACGGCCGCGGGATCAACAGCGTCGACGCGAGGACGGTGGTCGAACATCCTTCCTTGCCGCGCGTCGCCACTACGGATTTCTACCAGGCCGGCGCCTCGTCCAACTTCGGGCGCTTCGGATTCAGCGCGGACGCCTTCCTGATCGACCACTCCAACGAGCAGGTCTACGACCCGGACGACGGGACCTTCGAGCTGAAAGGGCCGAGCCGGTCTTACGGCTTCGAGACGAAGCTCTCCGCGGCGCTCACGCGGCATGTATCCGTGGATGGCGGCCTCACTAAGATCGCCAACGCGTTCTTCCTCGGCGGCGACCACCGGGTGTATGTCGATAGCGCTCCCCATTTCGTCGCGAACGCCGCCGTGCGGGTGGCCGCCTGGCACTCCTGGAGCGGATCGCTGCGCGTGCGGGCCATCAACCATTACCGGCTCGATGGCGAAGATGCCTCGATCGTCGCGGCCGGCCACACCGTGTTCGACTGCGGCCTGTCCCGGCAGATCCGCCGCGGGATGGATTTCAGTTTAAGCGCCGACAATCTGACGAATCGCCAGTATTACGAGACGCAGAACTACCTGGTGTCCCGGGTCTCCCCCACTGCACCGATCGTCGGCCGCATCCACGGCACTCCCGGCTATCCCCGCATCATCGTTGCCGGGCTGACCTTCCGGTTCGGCGGCAAGTAGGTTCTTCACGCCGGCTTCGCCAGGGCGGCCACGATGAGCGGCTGCGAGGTGGGCTGCGGGGCGCCGGCTTCGTTCTCGAGCGTCACCGCAACGGCTCCGGTGGCGCTCACGTCGATAGCGCCGGGCTGAATATGCAGGGCGGTTCCGTCTGGCGCCGACTGGAACAGCCCTGCCGGAACCGGCTTGCCGCCCTTCGGAATGACCCACATTTCGTATGCCTTCCCGGAGGGCGCCGGAGACAGGTTGGAGGCGAGCAAGAGAACGCCTCGCGCCGAGTTCACAAAGACTCTGCCACGCGGCGGCTGGGGCTTGCCCTCGCCGAAGGAGACTTCCAAGGTCTCCGGGCCATTCAGGATGGCCAACGCTTCGTTCAACCGCGCCAGTTCCGCGCCTTGGCTGGCGGCTTCCGCACGCAGGTGGGCAACCTCCTCCACCGCCCGCCGCTCGCTCACTCCGAAATAGACGGCCGCGAACACGGCCAGAACGGCCGCCACGGCCCAAACCGGCGCCCACTGGAACCCGCGCGGTTCGGCACCCACCGATGCGAGAATCCGTTTCCGCAACTGCGGCGATGGGGATGCCTCGGGAGCCGCATAGCCCAGCACTGCCGTGATCTGGCGGGCCTGCCTGACGCCGGCGGTGCAGACCGCGCATTGGCGTCCCAGGTGCGCTCGGATTTCGGCTCGCTCCGGCTCATCGGCGAGGCCCAGCGTGTAGAGTTCGTATTCGTCGCGCAGTTCGTCGCAATTCATGCCGCCACCGCCACGCCCAGGTCGTCACGCAGCCGCTTGAGGGCCGCGCGCACCCACGTCTTCACGGTGCCGATGGGCTGGCCCATGCGCTCCGCCATTTCGCTCTGAGAGAGTCCTTCGAAATAGGCCAGCTCAATTACTTCCCTCTGTTGCGAAGGGAGTTTCGCCATGGCCGCTTTGACCCGCCGCGCGCTGTCGGAAGTCAGCAGGTCCCGTTCCATGTCGGTGTAGAGCGCCGGATGATCGGTCTGCTCGAGGTCGAAAGCATGGCGCTCGCGGCCACCAGTGGCGCGCAGGTAGTCGATGGCGCGGTTGCGCGCTACCGCGAGAAGCCACGGCCCCAGCGCTCCTCTCTCCGCGTCGAAACCCTGGGCGCGATTCCACACGCGCAGGAAAGTCTCTTGCACCAGGTCCTCCGCGGTGGCGGCGTCGCGAACGACGCGCAGGATCAGGGAAAAGGCGAGCCGGCCGTATCGATCGTACAACTCCGCCAGCGCCTGCGGGTCGCGTCGCTGCAGCCGCAAGGCCAAATCTCCACCGCCGAGTGCGTCCAGCACTAGAACCAGAGGCAGCAGCATCATGGTTGCCCGCCCGGCGACCCAGTCCCTGAGCTCATTACCTTAAGTATACGCAGCGGAGCGGCTCCAGACTCGCGCGCTCGGCGGCCCGGTTGCATCGCCGCGGCGCTCAGCGCCGGGAAAAGTGCAGGACTCCAATCGGGGCAAGAACCTAATCTTCGAGCGGAAGCCGTTGTATCGCGTTGTTGGTGCTGGCTCTCACGCTACTACCTCCACGCGGTCGGGGTGAAGTTCAATCGCCTGCCGCACCTCGCCGTTCGGCAGCGCAACCGTCTTCCCGACGCCATCGTCGGGCGCTACAAGATAGACGTCCCAGGGGCCGAGGGAACCGCGTCCCTGCCCAATCACCGTGCCGAGCTTGCGGGGCCGCGCCCGCTTCCATTCGTCGGTCCATCGAACTCGTGTTCCGTTTGGTAGGGGGAGTGGCATCTTGGTCTCCTAGACAATCGCCCACACCTCGTGCATCGCGCGCGAGGTCTTCACGTACAGGGTGATGTTGCCGTGGTCGTTGGTCTCCAGCACTTCGCCTCGGTAGCCAGCGGGCACGTCAGACAAATCGTTGACCTTCATCCCATCGAAGTCTTCGTCGAATCCTTCGCTGAGCCAGAATCCGTAATCGGCGCCATCGCCTGGGTGCGCGCCGAAGTAGAAGTACGGCCCCGCGTATTCGCCAAGCG
>DATNLV010000280.1:0-2947 GCA_035602665.1 Bryobacteraceae bacterium
GCGGCTCGCGTGGGCGACTGCAGCGCGGAACGAGGCCTCTACAACTACGGCTTCGCGAATCCTACCCAATCGCCGCGGCACGCGCGGGAGTGGGTGGGCGGCGTGAACTGGTATCTCAACCGGCTTTTTCGCATCTCGGTAGACTACGGGAATACGAACTTCGCGAGCGTGAGCCGGGCTACCGAGAGAGTTGTGCTGGCACGGTTCCAAATCAACTTCATCTGATATGACGCGACTCCACAGACTGATCTCACTATCGATTCTGCTGGCCGGCGGGCTCGCTCGGGCGGGACAGGGGCCGGTGACGCTGCTCAACGTCTCCTACGACCCGACGCGCGAACTGTATCAGGATTTCAACGCGGCGTTCAGCAAGTATTGGAAAGCCAAGACGGGCGTGGATGTGGTGATCAAGCAGTCGCACGGGGGTTCGGGCAAGCAGGCGCGGGCGGTGATCGACGGGCTCCAGGCCGATGTGGTGACGCTGGCGCTGGCTTACGACATCGACGCCATCGCCGAAAAGGCGGGGCTACTGCCCAAGAACTGGCAGAGCCGGCTGCCGGACAACAGCGCGCCTTACACGTCCACGATCGTGTTCCTGGTGCGCAAGGGAAATCCGAAGCACATACGGGACTGGGGCGACCTGGTGCGGCCGGGGATCGGGGTGATCACGCCCAATCCGAAAACGTCGGGTGGCGCGCGCTGGAACTACCTGGCCGCGTGGGGCTACGCTTTGAAGCAATACGGCAACGACGAAAGCAAGGCGGTGGACTTCATTACACGGCTGTACAAGAATGTTCCGGTGCTGGACTCGGGGGCGCGGGGCGCGACCACCACGTTCGTGCAGCGCGGAATCGGCGATGTCCTGCTAGCCTGGGAGAACGAGGCCTTTCTGGCGCTGCATGAGTTGGGTAAGGACAAGTTCGACATGGTGGTGCCTTCGGTGAGCATCCTCGCCGAGCCGCCGGTGAGCGTGGTGGACAAGGTGGCCAATCACCGTGGTACGGCAGCGGTGGCCAAGGCCTATCTGGAGTATCTGTATTCGCCCGAGGGGCAGGAGATCGCGGCGCGGAATTACTATCGCCCGCGGCTGAAGGAGGTCGCCGCCAGGTACGACAACCGGTTCCCGCACGTCGCCTTGTTCACCGTCGATGAAGTTTTCGGCGGCTGGCAGAAAGCGCAGAAGAAGCATTTCGAGGACGGCGGAATCTTCGATAGGATTTATCAAGGGAGGTGACGTGCCAAGCCAGGGATTCAAGCGCGCCAGCATTCTGCCCGGCTTCTGGCCGACGTTCGGCTTTTCGGTTCTCTACCTGAGCCTGATCGTGCTGGTGCCCCTGAGCGCGGTGTTCCTGAAGACCGCGACCTCCAGTTGGGGCCACTTCTGGGGGGCGATCAGTTCGCCGGGGGTGGTGGCTTCCTACCGCCTGAGCTTCGGGGCGTCGCTGGCGGCGGCGGCGGTGAACGTGGTGTTCGGACTGGTGGTGGCCTGGGTTCTGGTGCGGTACCAGTTTCCGGGAAAGCGGCTGGCGGATGCGCTGGTGGACCTGCCCTTTGCGCTGCCGACGGCGGTGGCGGGGATCGCGCTCACCAGCCTCTATACGGACCACGGGTGGATCGGCCGGTGGCTCGCGCCGCTGGGAATTCGCGTGGCGTTCACGCGGCTCGGAGTTTTCGTGGCGCTGGTCTTTATCGGTTTGCCGTTCGTTGTGCGCAGCGTGCAGCCGGTGCTCGAAGACGTGGACCCGCAGGTTGAGGAGGCGGCGGCCAGCCTGGGCGCGGGCCGCTGGGTGACGTTCGTGCGGGTGGTGTTTCCGATTCTGCGTCCGGCGCTGCTCACGGGCTTTGCGATGGCGTTCGCGCGGGCGCTGGGGGAGTACGGGTCGGTGATTTTCATTTCGGGCAACATGCCCATGCGGACGGAGATCACGTCGCTGCTGATTGTCACGCGGCTGGAGCAGTACGACTACACGGGGGCGACGGCCATTGCGCTGGTGATGCTGGTGGCCTCGTTCGGGCTGCTGCTCACGATCAACCTGCTGCAGTGGCGCAGCCGCAGATATACGGAGGCGGCGTGAAGACGAACAGAGAGGTCTGGAGACCTCGCGCAGACCTGGAGGTCTGCCCCACTACGGAACCGGCATGGCTGCGGTATGGGCTGATCTTTATCGCGCTCGGGTTCCTAAGTTTGTTCGTGGTGATGCCGCTTATCGCGGTGTTCGCGCAGGCGCTCGAAAAAGGGCTAGGCGTTTACTGGGCGGCGATCACCGATCCCGACGCGCTATCGGCCATCCGGCTGACGCTGCTGGCGACGGGAATCGCGGTCCCGCTGAACCTGGTGTTCGGGCTGGCGGCGGCGTGGGCGATCGCGCGATTCCAGTTTCGCGGCAAGAACGTTCTGATCACTCTGATCGACCTTCCCTTCGCGGTTTCGCCTGTGATCGCGGGACTCATCTACGTGCTGATGTTCGGCGCGCAGGGCTGGTTCGGACCCTGGCTGGGCCGGCACGATATCAAGATCATCTTCGCAGTGCCGGGCATCGTGCTGGCCACCGTTTTCGTGACGTTTCCCTTTGTGGCGCGCGAGTTGATCCCACTGATGCAGGCGCAGGGAACCGAAGAAGAGGAGGCCGCGCTGGTGCTGGGCGCCGGCGGCTGGCAGATCTTCTGGCGCGTGACGCTGCCCAACGTCAAGTGGAGCCTGCTGTACGGCGTGATCCTGTGCGCGGCGCGCGCCATGGGCGAATTCGGCGCGGTCTCGGTGGTGTCGGGACACATCCGCGGCGAGACAAATACCATGCCCCTGCACGTCGAGATTCTCTACAACGAGTACAATTTCGCCGCGGCGTTCGCGGTGGCCAGCCTGCTGGCGCTGCTGGCGCTGGTGACTCTGGGCGCCAAGCGGCTGCTGGAGCGGAAGGTGCGGCAGGACTATGCGGTCGCCGCCGCC
>DATNLV010000287.1:0-2348 GCA_035602665.1 Bryobacteraceae bacterium
CCAGAGTCCGGATTTCTCCTGGCGGATCTCGGCCCGCGCCCGCAGGTACGGACCGCCCGCGGCGCTCACGTCCCCGAGGAGCCGGTCCACCTCGCGCTGGACGTAAGCGCCGTCCGGACACCCGTCGGGCGCCACCCATTCGAGCGCGACCAGGCCCGCGGCGTCCGACGCTCCCGCGCGCCCCGCTGCCGACCCAAGACCGGTGACGGCGGCAGCGAGCGCGCAGCGCAGCCGCCAACGCGCGTACCGTGGGCGCTCGGCCATGCCGGTGTGTACCAAGAGTTCCGGTCGGTCGGGGAGAACGTTCTTCGGATCGCAAGGTAGAGGCCCAGGCGTTATGGTCACGCGCAGGCGATCGGATGTCTCATCCCGCGCGTGCGAATCGCAGTATCGCGACGGGCCTCTCCGTTGGGCTGGTCTTCGTCGGGTGCTCCGATAGATCGGTAACTCTCGGCTGGAACGCGGCAGACGGCGGCGCTCCCCCGCCATTCGACGGCTCGCAGGACGCGCCGCCCGATGTTTCGCAGCCACTCGATGGGTCGGAAGACGCTCCGCCTGAAGTTTCACCGCCATTCGATGGGTCGGAGGACGCGCCGCCCGACGTTTCGCAGCCACTCGATGCGTCGGAGGACGCGCCGCCGGCGGATTCTGGCAACGCCACCGGGCCGAGCTGCATGGTGAGCGGCCCCGGCTTGACCAACTGTGGCAGCGCCGGCGAGAGCTGTTGCACGAGCCTGCCGGTGGCCGGCGGGACGTTCTACCGCACGTACAGCAATACGGTGAACGGTCTGACGGAGGCCGATCCGGCCAGCGTAAGCAGCTTTCGACTGGACAAATACTTGGTGACCGTGGGGCGGTTTCGCCAGTTTGTTGCAGCATGGAACGGCCCGTGGAAGCCGCCCGCCGGATCGGGCAAGCATGCGCACCTGAACCAAGGCAAGGGCCTGGCCGCGACGGGGGGAGGCTTCGAGCGGGGTTGGGTGGCGTCGGACGATGGGAACGTCGCGCTCACCAATCTCGCATGCATGGGACTTCTGTTTCCGCCGCACGTGGCCGCCAGCTCTTACGGTACGTGGACGCCTTCGGCGAGTACCCAAGAGAATCTGCCCATCACCTGCGTCAACTGGTACGAGGCGTACGCATTCTGCATTTGGGATGGGGGCTTTCTGCCGAGCGAAGCGGAATTCGTCTACGCGGCGGCGGGAGGGAGCGAGCAACGCGAGTACCCGTGGGGCACGACGGACCCGGGTGTGGGCTTTTCGTACGCGATTTACGGGTGCTACTACCCGAGCCTCCTTGGGACCTGCACGGGAGTGGTGAACCTCGCTCCCGTGGGAACCGCGTCGCTCGGCGCCGGGAAGTGGGACCAGATGGACCTCGCGGGCAACCTCTGGGAATGGAGCCTGGACTGGTCTGCGCCTTACGTCAGTCCGTGTATGGACTGCGCCAACCTGGCGACCGGCACGGAGCGAGCGACCCAGGGCGGCAACTTCAACACCGGGACCTCCGACTTTCCGCCCGCTCGACACGCGAACAACCCCGCAGACACGGGCGCCTATGCCTATGGGATCCGGTGCGCCAGGGCACCTTAGCTATGCTGCGCGGCAAGCCATGTTTCTCACCCTGATGGTGATCGGCCTCGCCGGCCTCGTCGTGATGGCGCTTCCGGCGCTCGGCGGCCACGGTCACGGCCATTCCTCAGCGTTCCATCACGGCGCGCACGGCGGCTTCTCGCTTCGGAAGCTGGGGGCTCTCTTCCGGGGAACGCTCTTCAACGCGAAGAGCGGGCGGCCCGAGTCGGGATCCTTGGCTCGTCGATTGGTGCGTTTTCTGCCGTCCCCTCGGCTCGTCTTCAGCCTGCTCGCCCTCTACGGAGCGTTCGGAAACGCGCTCGTGCACGCGGGTCACCTCCGCCCGCTGGTGGCGGCACTCGTGGCGATTCTACCGGTACTGCTCGTGGAGCGGCTTGCCGTCACGCCGCTTTGGAACCTCGCCTTTCGCTTTCAAGGGCAGCCGAGCTCCCCGATGGAAGCGCTGGTGCTCGAAGACGCCAAGGCGGTGACGCCATTCCGCAACGGCCGCGGCGTGGTCTCGGTCGTTCGCGACGGACGGCTGGTGCAATTCTCCGCGCATCTGCTCCAGCCGAAAGACGAAACGCGCGTGCGGGTCGGAGACCGCCTGCTCGTCGAAGCGGTCGACTCGGAGCGCGAGCACCTCACCGTTTCGGTCCCCGAACGGAAAATCTGATAAGCCATCGGCTGGGTCATGACGCCCTAACGCCTGGGGCAGGGAGTCTCCCGTGGAACTTTCTCTGGTTGTCGCCGCCGCCGCCGTCATTGCGGTCCTGG
>DATNLV010000290.1:0-3466 GCA_035602665.1 Bryobacteraceae bacterium
GAGCGGAGCGGTTCTTGTCGATGGCCGGGAAACCACGGCGTGGGACCCGATCCGGCTGCGGCGCCACATCGGGTACGTGATCCAGGATGTCGGGCTGTTCCCGCACTTCACGGTGGCGCGAAACGTGGGGTTGGTTCCGCGTCTGGAGGGGTGGCCCGAAACGAAAATCGAAGAGCGTGTGAGGGAGCTGCTGGATGCCGTCGGCCTGCCTTCGCGTGAGTTCGCCAACCGGCGCCCGCGGGAGCTTTCGGGCGGCCAGCGCCAGAGAGTCGGGGTGGCGCGCGCACTGGCCGGCGATCCTCCGCTGCTGTTGTTCGACGAGCCGTTCGGCGCGCTCGATCCCGTGACGCGCCTCGAACTGCAGCGGCAGTTTCTCGAGCTGCGGCGCAAGCTCGGCAAGACCGCGATCTTCGTCACGCACGACGTGCGCGAGGCGCTGGCGCTCGGTACCCGCATCGGACTGCTCAGCGCCGGACGCCTCGAACTGCTGGCCGCGCCCTCCGAGTTTCTCGCCACCCGCAACCGCGAGGCCCGCACCTTCCTGGAGTGCCTGGACTGGAGAATGGAGGACCATGAGACCCGGCCTCGCCTCTGAAATCCTGCGGCTCAGCGCCCAGCACATCGAGCTGGTGTTCGATTCGATGGCCATCGCGGCCGCACTCGGGATCACGCTGGGAGTGCTCTCCACCCGGCAGCCGATCTTGCGCCGCTGGTCTCTCGCGTTCGCGAATATCATGCAAACCGTACCCAGCCTGGCGCTGTTCGGGTTCTTGATTCCGATTCCGCTGATCGGCGGAATCGGCACCCGGACCGCGATCGTAGCCCTGGTGCTGTATGCGCTTCTGCCGGTGCTGCGGAACACGCTCGTGGGGATACTGGGTGTGGATCCCGCGGTCCGCGAGTCCGCAGTCGCCATGGGGATGACCGGCCGCCAACTGCTGGTCGAAGTCGAGTTGCCGCTGGCAGCCCCGACGATTCTGGCCGGTGTGCGCGTGGCGACTGTAACCACCATCGGCACGGCGACTATCGCCGCCGCAATCGGCGCGGGCGGGTTGGGTGTCTTTATATTTCGCGGTTTGGCCACCCTGGATTCGATCGAGATTCTGGCCGGCGCGATTCCGGCCGCGCTCATCGCTGTGGTGGCCGATGGAGGCCTGGGGTGGATCGAACGAAAGCTGTCGCCTGCCTGATTGCACTGGCCCTGCTGGCCGGATGCTCGGGGACCAGGCCGATCGTCGTCGGCTCGAAGAACTTCACCGAGCAAGTGCTGCTGGGAGAGATCGTCGCCCAGCATCTCGAACACAGGCTGCGAACGCCTGTCGAGCGCCAACTGGACCTGGGCGGGACGTTTGTGGCGCACCAGGCCCTGCTGTCCGGCCAGATCGACGTTTATCCGGAGTACAGCGGCACCGCGCTGACGGCCATTCTGAAATTGCCGGCCGGCGACGCTTCCGCCACCCTCGCGCGGGTCCAGCAGGAATACGCGAGGCTCCGGCTGGTATGGCTGCCGCCGCTCGGTTTCAACAACACCTTCGCAATGGTGGTCCGGGGCGTCGACGCCCGCGCCGCCAAGCTCGAGACCTTGAGCGATGCCGCGCGCTCTCAGCAGCCCTGGCAGATTGGCGGGGGCTATGAGTATGTCGACCGCCCGGATGGCTTTCCGGCCCTGATGCGCACCTACAACCTGCGGCTCAAAGGCGCCGTGAAGACCATGGACCTGGGGCTCCTCTACCAGGCCCTCGAGCAGAAGCAGGTGGGGATGGCCGCCGGCAATTCCACCGACGGCTTGCTCGCAGTCATGGACTTCAAAATCCTCAAGGACGACAAGGGCGCCTTCCCGCCTTATCAGGCTTCGCTCGTGACAAGGGACCGGTCGGTCCAGGCACATCCGGGGCTACGCGAAGCCCTCGCCGAGCTCTCCGGCAAGTTCTCCGATGACCAGATGCGCAAGCTGAACTACGAGGTGGATGGCCGGCATCGTCCCGTCGCCGATGTGGCCCGGGAGTTCCTGGCACAAGCCGGCTTGGCCGGACCACGGCATCCGTGATGGCAAAAGGCTGCCAGGCCGCCTTCTTCTCAAAGATGGCGCCGAGCCGCAGCAATTCGTCTTCCACGAGGAAGGGCACAACATGGCGCCACAACGATTCGAAGTGTTGGTGCAATTGCTCGGACGTCGCCAACACTGCTCATGGTCTTGCAACGGTGTTGCGGATACTCCAGGCAACTCCGGGATACAGGGCCTGGAAGTCCCACCGTCCGCACCAAATGAAGTGCAGAACCTCAAGAGTTCCTAAAGCCCGAATCATCACCCAGCCTGCTCCTTAAGCCCCGGAAAGCCCTCCGGCAGGCGGTTTCCCGTCTCCTGAAGCCCATTTTCTCAGCGCGAACAGGTCAGGCAAGCGCCTCTACAAAACCCCGAAAACTGTTCCATATGGCTTGTTAACCCCCACAATCATTGCTATAAGATCGACGTTCATTGTTTACAGCCTATTTACGCGCCAGTAACATCTGCGAGGAATATCCTCCGTATACTTAGCTCGGTACTTAGATTCAAGCAGCCCAACTGTGATCAGCAACTGTGTGCTACATAGTTTCCGCTGAGTAGGGCGTGGCAAGCGAACGCGGCCCGCCGGACTTACAACCATTAGAAACATGAGGACCCAGAATGTCGATCACGATCGGTGCGACAACTCGATTGGTTTTTATTGCCGCCACGCTGCTGGCGCCCGTGTCGGCACAGAGCGGCGTGTGGACGGCACCCACAACGCTCAGTACGGGCGGTCAGGGCTGGGAAGCAGCCGCGGCCATAGATGCAGATGGCAACTCGCTGGCTCTCTGGGATGAGCGCACCACTCAAGACCAGCTCTGGTCGCGCTCGAGGCCGAGCAACGGCAGTTGGGGGCCCGTCACGGAGTTCAACCCGGCCCTCCAGACGGTCTCTGTCTACCCAGTCGTCCGGATCAGCGCGGCGGGATTCGCCACAGCGGTATGGACCGATCAAACCGGCGTGTGGACGGCCGATCGCCCGTCCGGTTCCAACTGGAATGCCGCGCACCTTCTGATTTCCGGCGTCTCAAGTCCGATATTCGTAATGGATTCGCTAGGGGATGCCGCGGTGGTCTGGACTGTAGGCGGCCCGAGGAACACCAGTGGTTCGGTAATGGTGGTGCAGCGGCCCGCGGGGGGCACCTGGACGGCTCAACGGATCGTCACCAGCGGCGTGCATGTTATCGCCGATCAGGCCGGAATCGGCGCGGATGGCGCGGTGGTTGTGGTTTGGGAAACCTACAACGCCACTTGCACCAGATACGGTTGCTCGGTCAGCAACTACGCTCTGCATGCCTCCCGGCAGAATCCCGGTACCACCTCGTGGGTAGACTCGGGCTCGTTGCTGGGGCCCGATCGCGCTTCGCATCAGGCGCGAGTGGCGCTTGATTCCATCGGCGACGCAGTGGTGGCGGCGGTG
>DATNLV010000304.1:0-2141 GCA_035602665.1 Bryobacteraceae bacterium
CCGTCTCGGCACTCGTGCCGAGACCCAAGCGTCGGCTGGAGAGCCGACGCGGCAGGCTGAAGCCCGCGCCACATCGCCCCACCCCTCATTGCGACTTCCAGCTCACAATGTCGGCGTTGATCCCTTCGCCTCCCGGCTGCCCGTCGGCGCCGAGGGAAATGATTTCCGGCTCATCGCCTTGTTCGCTCGGGTAGTGGTAAACGTACGCGTTGCCCCACGGATCGTTGGGCAGCTCGCGTTCGAGATACGGCCCCTGCCAGTTGGGAACGCCCGCAGGAGCCGTGCGCAACACCTGCAAGCCCTGCTCGGTAGTAGGGAATTGCCCGGTATCCATCTTGTAAGTGCTCAGCGCGGCCATCAGGGTGTTGATCTGCGAGCGCGCGGCCGTCACGCGGGCCTTGTCGGCCTGCTTCCACATCCGCAACCCGACCAGTCCCGCGAACAGCGCGATGATCGTCACCACCACCAGCATCTCGATCAGCGTGACGCCCGACTGGTTCGCTCTTCTGCGCTTTCTCATGTTTACACCGCCACTTCGTTGATGCTCGTGATCGCGAGCAACATGCTCAGTATCAGCGCGCCGATGAAGATGCCCATCACGAGAATGATCATCGGCTCGAACAATGCCGTAAACCGCCGGATCGCCGCGCGCGTGTCGGCCTCGTAAATATCGGCCATACGCTCGAACATCTGGTCCAGGCGCCCGGTCTCCTCGCCCACGCTCAGCAGGTGGCTCGCCAGGGGCGGAAACTCACCCGTACGCCGGAGCGGCGCGGCCAGCCCCTCCCCGCGCTTGACCCCTTGCGCGACCGATTCGAGGGAGCTTGCGATGCGGGTGTTGTTCAGGATCGCGGCCGCGATACCGAGTGATTGTACCAAGGGAACGTTGTTGGCCACCAGAGTCTCCATGGCGCGGGCGAACCGGGAAGTCTCGGCCTTGCGCAGCGCGTCCCCGAGCACCGGCACTTTGAGCCGGAACGAATCCCACCACAGCCGCCCGCCCACGGTGCGGATGTAGGAGTAGAAGCCCACTGACGCCGCGATGGCCCCCAGCAGGCCAATCCATCCATAGGCGCGGACCACGGCGCTGACCGAGATCAGCATCTGGGTCGGCAGCGGCATCTTCATGCGCGAATCCTGGAACATCTGCGCGAACCGCGGCACCACGAAGTTCATCAGGATCATGATGGACGCGAAGCCCACCAGCATCAGCAACCCCGGGTAGATCATGGAGGAAATGATGTAGCCGCGCAGGTCGTCGCGGGTGCGTTCGAACTCCGTCAGGCGCTTGAAGACGGGCCCCAGCGCTCCGCTCGCCTCCCCCGCCCTGACGATATTGATGTAGAGCTTCGAGAAATACCCGGGGTGCGCCGCCAGGCTGTCGGCCAGCGAGCGGCCCCCTTTCAGAATCCGCAGCACATCCATCACCACGAAGCCGAAGCTGGCGTGTTCGGTCAACTCGCCGGTGATCGAAAGAGCGCGGTCAAGCGGCACGCCGGCGTTCAACAACGTGGAAAGCTCCTGCGTGAAGAACATTACGTCGCGCCGCTTGCCGCGGGTGAAGGATGGCAGCTTCAAAGTGAAACCCTTTTTCGGCTGGAGCCCCACGTAGACCGGGATCAGGCCCTGGCTGCTCAGTTCGCGAGCAACGGCCTTCTCGGTCTCTCCATGCAGGACGCCGACCCGGACCCGGCCGTCCGGAGCCACCGCCTGGAAGTGGAAACTCGCCGCCATCAGTGTTGCCTCGTCTTTGTGGCGCAGGCACTTCTGCCTGCCGCCTCGACACTCGTGTCGAGGCTGGTTCTCGCCCAGCACCGAACCGCGCGCGTCAGCAAGCGGGCAGTCTCAGCCATCAGAACTCCTGCGTCACGCGCAGCACCTCATCCGCCGAAGTGACGCCCTGCGCCACCTTCATCCATCCATCCTCGCGCAGGGACCGCATGCCGTGGCGCCGCGCCGCTGCCGTCAATGTCGCCGCATCCGACTTAGCCAGAATCAGCGCGCGCAGGTCGTCGTTCAGCTCCATCAACTCGAAGATGCCCACGCGGCCCTGGTAACCGGAGTTGGCGCAGCGCTCGCACCCGGCGCCCTTGAAAGACGGCACCTGCCTGCCGTCGTGAGCGGTGCGCGTACCGGCGGGC
>DATNLV010000800.1:0-10131 GCA_035602665.1 Bryobacteraceae bacterium
CTTTTGAATGAAGACCGTGAGCATGCGTTTGATTTGGGTGACTTCGTTGGATAGGCGCTCATGGTCGGTGGGCGTGAGGTAGTTCAGATCGCGGGCGAGCAGGAGGCAGCTCGCTCGGCCGGCCAGTTGGCGGGGGCCGGGGCTACTTGGACGCCCGTGTTCCTGGCTGGGACGCTTCCGGCTAGCCAGTAGGACTGGCCGGTCGAGCTTCGCAGCTGTCAGCTCTCAGCTGTCAGCTTTCAGCTTTTGAATGAAGACCGTGAGCATTCGTTTGATTTGGGTGATTTCGTTGGATAGGCGCTCATGGTCGGTGGGTGTGAGGTAGTTCAGATCGCGGGCGAGCAGGAGGTGATACTCCAGCTCGCTCGCGGATCCTCTCGCGATTGACAGGAAGTGTCTTAGTTCTGCTTCTCCTTCGCGGCCGCAGCCTTCGGCTATGTTCGTCGCGATTGAGGTGCAGGCGCGCCTCATTTGGTCGGTTAGGCCGAAACGCTCGGATCGGGGGAAGGATGCGGTTGCTGCGTAGATGGCCAGGGTCAGAGCGTGAGCTTTCGACCAGACCTTCAGATCGTGGAAGTCTTTCACCTTGGGTTAGTGCTGGGTTGCGGCGGTAGCTCTCAGGGCTGACAGCTGACAGCTGATGGCTGACAGCTGCGAAGCGAAGCGAAGCAAAGCGGAGCCTGCGGACTGTAAGCCGGTTTCTGTACCCTTGCGGGCGACAGTCATTCGTCTGGGCCGGGCATTGCTGCCAAGCTCTAGCGACCTACCCGAGAGTCAAACGGAGCGGGCCGCTCCTCCCCTCCTATTTGGTCTTGCTCCGCGTGGGGTTTGCCCTGCCAGCCGGATTGCTCCGGCCGCGGTGCGCTCTTACCGCACCTTTTCACCCTTACCCGTTGCCGGGCGGTATATTTTCTGTGGCACTTTCCGTAGAATCCGCTTTGAGCGAATCCCCCCGGCCGTTAGCCGGCACGCTGCCCTGTGGAGACCGGACTTTCCTCCCCTGAAGGGGCGACTGCCCATCCGGCAGGCTCCTTGGGTATTGTAGCGTGCGGCGGGCGGGTCCGCTTGCTTACGCGCTCGGTTCGGTGCTGTTACGGGTGGATCACTATCAGCGTGCCGTCGGAGACCAGGTTCCAGATCTCGTCGATCTCTTCGTCGGTGACGGCGATGCAGCCGGTGGTCCAGTCCATCTGGCGGTGAGCGGCGCCGATGAAGCCCGCGCCGTTGGGCAGGCCGTGGAGGAAGATGTCGCCTCCGGGGGGCACGCCCAGTCCGCGCGCGCGCTTGACGTCTTCCGCGCTGGGATACGAAATGTGGATGGAGCGGTGGAATTTGCTGTGGGCATTCCGCCGGTCCAGAACGTAACTGCCTTCGGGCGTTTTTTCGTCGCCCTGGCGCTCCTTCCTGCCAACTGGATTGGAACCGAGAGCCACTTTGTAGGTCTTGACGATCTTGCCGTCCTTCAGCAGAAGCAGCTCGTGCCGTTGCTTGAAGACTTCGACGCGATCGACGCGGGATGACGCCATGGCGGGCTGCCCAGAGCAGAGCAGAAGAACGAGAACGGCGGCGACGCCGCTCCTCCGCTTCCATGAGCGGTCGGCGTGGGCCGCGGCGGTGACCCAGATGATGGCGGCGGCGTAGCCTCCGATCACGTCGCTGGGGTAATGGACGCCGAGGTAGATGCGCGAGTAGCCCACCATCCCGGCCAGCACCGCGGCGGCAAGCCACACCAGAATGCGCGCCGAGCGTCTGCGGAGGCGGGCGGTGAGGAACGCCGCGACGATGCCGAAGTAGCACGCCAGTATCAGCGCGTGGCCGCTCGGGAAGCTGTAGGAAAGCGGCGCGGGCGTGCCGAAGAAGGGGACCGGACGGGGGCGGTGAAAAGTCAGCTTGAGGGTGGCGTCGAGGAGCACCGCGCCGATCATGGTGAGCACGAGGAAGAGCGCCGCGCGTTGGGAGTGCGCCGCCAGCAGGGCCGCGAAGGTGAGAGCGCAAATCAGGAACAGCGGCACTACCGATCCGAGTTCGCTTACCAGGCGCATCAGCTCGGTGAGGCCAGGCGAGGCGTGGCGGTGAACACCGGCGCGGACCGCTCCGTCGAAAGCGATGGCCGCGCCGCGGGCGACGCGCTCGGCAAGCCAGGCGAAGAGGAGCAGCGCGGCGACGGATGCGGCCAGGCCGGCGGCGAAAATGCCCCCGGCGGAAGCGGCGCGGGGGGTCATTGTGCGTCTTGGGCGCAGCGGAAACCAATGTTGTAGGAGCGATGGCGGGCGGGAATGATGTTGTCGTCCCAGAGGGCTTCGTTCAGCAGCGGGAGGTCGTAAGAGCCGCCGCGGATGCCGCACCACTGCTCTTCGGCCGTTGGCGGCGGGTCGAGCAGGTGCGTGAAGGCCTGAAGGGCGGCGGGCGTGGGCTCGGCCTGCTCGTTGACGAACTCCCAGACGTTGCCGGCCATGTTGAGCACCTGGTACGGGCTGGCCCCCTGCGGCATGGCGGCGGCGGGCATCAATCGCGCCTCCCGGTGTTGCGCGTCGCCGCGAACGTTGGCGCGGGAGCCGTCAGCGGCGTCGCCCCACGGAAAGGCGCGGCCATCGGTGCCGCGCGCGGCCTTCTCCCACTCGACGGCGGTGGGCAGGCGTTTCCCGGCCCAGTGCGCGAAGGCGTGCGCCTCGAAGTAGGACACGTTGACCACCGGGTAATCCGGCCGGCCGGAGGGAAAATTCTCGGGCAGGGTGCGGCCGCGTTCATTGCAGAAACGCCGGTAGGCGGCGTTGGTGACCTCGGTCTGGTCGATGTAGAACGCGGGCACGTCGACGCTTTCCTTTTCGCTGCCGGACAGGAACGGTCCGGCGGGAACCAGCACCATCTCACCAGTGGGAGTGGTCAAGGTGGAGTGCAAGGCCGGGGAGCTGGAGCCGGAGCGGCGGAGGTAGATCCAGAAGATCACCAGGAGCAGCACGACCACGGCGGCGGCCACGACAATCATGAGGTCGGAGCGCTTGCGGGACGCGGGGGCCGTGAAGGCGGGAGGCGGCGTGGGGGCGGCGGGCGCAGGCCGGACGGGCGCAGCGGGCCGGGCGGGCGCAGGCTGAGTGGACGCCGTCGGGATGGGAGCGGCCGGAGTGGCGGCGGTCTGCGGCGGCTTGGGAACGGCGACGGACGGGGAGGTGGCGGGACCCTGCTCGAGGCGTCGCAGAATGCGTTCCAAAGTGGCGCAGACTTCCGAGAAGCTCTGCGGACGCTGAGCGGGGTCCTTCGAGGTACACACCGCCACCAGTTCCGGTAGTGGCTGCGGCACGCCGGCCGTTTCGAGCGGCTTCAGATCGAGGGGCTTGTAGAGGATCTCGTAGAAGATGCGCTCGACGGTATCCCCTTCGATGGCGCGCGCGCCGCTGAGGAGCTCGAACAGCAGGACGCCGAAGGCGTAGATGTCGGCGCGGTTGGTGATCTCCTGGCCGCGGACCTGCTCGGGAGCCATATAGAACGGGGTTCCCAGCGTGAAGCCGGGGCGCGTGAGCTGGCTGTTCTCGGCCTTGGCGATTCCGAAATCCATCAGCTTCACCACGCCGGAGCCGGTGACCTGGATGTTTTCGGGCTTGATGTCGCGATGGATGATCTTGTTGGAGTGGATGTACTCGAGAGCGCGCGCCAGTTGAAGCGCGAGGCGCAGGCGGAAATTCAGGTCGCCGATGCGGTTGGATTTGATGAGCGAGCGAAGGTCCTCGCCGCGCAGGAACTCCATGACCATGTAGGGGTGGCCCTGGTCCTCGCCGAAATCATAAACGCTGATGACGTTGTCGTGGGTGAGGTTGCCGGCCACCTGGGCCTCGCGCAGGAAGCGCGCCTTGGCCTCGGGGTCCTGAGCGGCCGCCTCGGTGAGGATCTTGACGACGACAGAGCGGCCGATCACGGTATCGCGGGCACGATAGACGCGCGACATGCCGCCGCCGAGCAGCTCCAACAGTTCGTACTTTCCAATTCGCGCCGGTAGTTGCATAGGTTACCTGGCCACCTCGGCGGGGCAGGCCCACCCGCTAAAATACCCTTTTCGGAAGACCGGTGGGGACATGTCGAGATCGAACCGCACCAGGACCGGCTGGCCGCTCGCGGTGGTCACCATGCGTTCGGACTTGCCGGTCTTGAGCGACCACTCGAGGTGCCCGGAGCGCTCCTCGGCATCGCCGAAGAATTCGTAGGTTCCCCACAGACCGTCGAAGGACGGCCAGTGGAAAGTTTCGCCGCCGAACTTCACATCCATTTTCGCTCCGGGCGGGTTGCCGGGCCAAGTGAATTGCTTGCTGGCGCTCTTGCCGCTGGAGTTGGTGAGGTTCTGGCCATCGAGCGTGATGCTGATGTTCTGGTTGACGTTGGTCAGATCGGACCGCAGGGTGTACTTGAGCGCGGGCTGCTGCGCTCCGGCGGGGTAGGCGGCATCGGAGAACGCGGCGGCGCGGTTGAAGAAGTTCAGAAAGGCGGGGGTGATCTTCATGGGCGAGGGCTTGGCGACGTATAGCGTGCCCTGCTTGTCCAGCAGCGGTTGAAGGCTCTGCGCATAGAACTGCCAGAGCGCGCCATCCGGCGGGCGGAAGAAGTGGTTCACGTCGTCGAGGCTGGCCTGCACGGTGGATTGCAGGTTGAACGGGTACTTGGCCATGAGCGCACGGAACTGGCCGCACAGCGCCTGCCCGCTGGGCGGCTTGGGCTTGAGCAACTGCGCCACCTGCGTGATCGGCTCCTCCATCAGTTTTCGGACAGCGGGTGGGAGGTTGCCGTCCTGATCGATGGCGAAGGTCTGCGCGATCTGGCCGGTGGTAAGGAGCGCGTCGTTGGCCTGGGCGATGGTGGACTGGGCGGCCGCGTCGTTGGGCGGACCCGGAGTGGAGGCCACCTGCGCGATGGAGTTCTGGAGTTTCAAAAGCGCGCCCATGTAAGCCTGGTTCATCGAGCCGACGGCCTGGGTCTGGCACGCGGCGGGAACCACGGACTGGGGCGACTGGAAGGCGGCGCGAATCTCCGGGGCATCCACGCTGGTGTTCTGCGAGACCAGGCAGAAGAGCGACAGCAGGGGCGAATTTCCTCCCGAGATGAGCGACAGCTTGTTCGCGGCATCCGAGAGGCCGGCGTAGCGCGTGACGGCTCCGGCCTTCACGAAGGCGCGCCATTCCTGGATGAAATCGCGGAGGTAGAAGCCGCGCAGGCGTTGGGCGAGTTGCGCGCGGTCGAGGCCGGCATACGTTTGCGGGCCGAGAACCCAGTCTTCGCCGCCGAAGAGCTGGTCAGGCTTCTGGAAGGCGGCCTGCATGAAGTTCCAGCCGTCCTTGGTGAAGGCGCCGCGCACTTCGTGGCTGTCGGAAACGGCGCCGTTGGGGAACAGGCGGTTGTAGTTGATGGAGCCGGCGTGCTTGGAGGCCTCTTCGAGGAGCGCCTGGTAGATGCGCTGGTCGGCGTTGAACTTCTTCAGGTATTCGCGGGCGCTCGCGACCGTGGGGACTTCGGTCTCGGCGGAGAAAGGGTTCGCGTCGTGCAGCATCTCGCTATAGAAATCGAACTGCTTTTGGGCGAGCTGCATTTTGTCGGGGTCGACGTTGCGGTTCTCGGACCAGCGGTTCAGCAGGTAGGGCGAGAGGAACGCGCGCGTGCTGCGCTTCCATTCCGATGTCGTGATGAGATACGCCTTGAGGGTGTTGTACGGCGGGCCGTAGGTATCGTTCGGTCCGGGCGCGGGGGGCAGGCGGCGCAGCGTATCGATCATCGACGCCTGGGTCCATCCGAACAGGGTCGCGAAGAACTTGCCGAAGTAGAGGCGGTAGGCATCGGGATAGATCTCGCCGCCCTTGTACAGTCCCCAGCGCATGCTGAGAGGAGCTCCGTCGCGCTCGTAGTTGGTGAGCGTGGCCAGTTCCTGGCGCAAGGCGTCGAGCTTCTGCAGCGAGTCGAGCGAGGGGAGGTCCTGGCCGACGGGCGCAACCAGGGAGAGTCCCTGGGCGGCACGGAGGACGCGGCCTTCGAGCGCCTTGTTCCGGGAATAGGAAACGATCAGCAGAATCGAGTACAGGAGGCAAAGCGAGGCGGCGCAAATCAGAAGCAAGCGGCGCAGCGTGCTGGTCTTGAGGCTCGAGCCGCTGGCGGCGCTGGCGGCGCGATCGGCCAGCACGATGTCGTTCCAGAAGTGGCTGAGGAAGACCCACTGCGGCACGCGGCGGGTACCGACGGCCTGGGGCTGTGACGCCTGGGGTTGTTGCTGCTGGCCTCCGGAGCGAAAGACGCCGGTGGCGCTTGCCGGGCCCTCAAGGCCCTGCCGTTCGGCCGTCCGCGCCTGCGGCGGCTGCGACATTTCGGTCACGTTGACGGGGCGGACGCCCGAGAAATAGAACCCGCGCAGGAACGGGGCGGCGCGCAACTGGCTGGGCTTCGAGAGGTCGACCAGGAACTGCACCAGCAGCGTGCGGAGCTTGCGGAACTCGCGGGGGAATTCGTAAATGCCAGGAAGCTTTTCGCCGGCGTGCTCGCGGGCGAGGAAGACGGTGCGCTTGTCGGCCAGAGAATGGAACAGCGCGTCGAAGGCGGCGCTGAGTTTCTGGGTGGCCTGCTCGGCGTAGACGCCCGCGGGCTGGCCGCCCTCGATGGGGAGCGTGGTGCCGAAGACCTGGGTGGCTTCCTCGTTGCTGAGGTTGCGGACATAGTCGAGGAAGAACGGCATGCGGTCGGCCTTGGTGAAGAGCACGTAGACGGGAAGGGCGATGCCCAGGGTCTGCGAGATGTCACCGAGGCGCGCGTGCAAGGCGCGGGCGGCGGTGGCGAGCGCGTCGGTGGCGCCGGGCTTGAGGAACTCTTCGATATCGAAGCAGACCACGGCCGCGCGGGGCGACTGCTGTCCTTTGACGGAAGCGAGCTTGCGCGGCTGCAGGCGCTTGACCAGGCGCATCCAGCGGGTGGGGTCCTGAATCACGCGGCCGCCGGCGTCGACAAAGACGGTCTGACGCGCGAACCAGACGTTGGTGGAGCGGGTGGCGACGATGGCGTTGTCCTGGTAGACCTGGCCCGCGATGAGCTCCGGGTCGAGGCCGGAGTGGACCATGGTGTTGGTCTTGGCCGAGCCGGGCAGGCCGGCCAGCAGGATCACGGGCAGGTTGCTCAGCTTGCCCTGGTTCGAGGCCGTCAGACGGGTTTCGGCGTCGCGCAAGAGCAGGTCGATCTCATCGGCGCCGCCGGCGCCGGGGGCGGGTGCGGCTCCGGCTCCTTCCTGAGCGGCGGCTTTCTGTTTCTCGCGGCGGCTCTGCCACCAGTAGACGAGGCCGAAGCCGGAGATGCCTACGATGCACAGAAATCCGCGCACCACCCACAGGTCGACGCCCGTCAGCTTGAGCATGGTGGTGGCCATGAATGCAAACAAGTAGAAGCCGACCAAGCCGCCGATCACATACACCCTGTAGTTCATGTGAGCCTCTATCCCCTGAGCTGAGATGGAACAGCGCGAATGTTGGCGGCGCCGGAGCCGAGCGAGATCTCGAAGACGCCGAACAGGATTACCAGGAGCGCGAAGCAGCCGATGGCGGTCCACAGCAAGCGCTTGACCCAGGGGTCCGCCACGGAGACACGCACCGCGCCGGGAGGAATGGCCCAGGCGGGCGAGAGATCGGGAGACAGGCCGCGGATGCGCGCGATCTTTTCCGAGATGGAGTCGATGACGTTGCGAAGCTCGGCCTGACCGGCGAGACCGTATCGGCCGCGAAAGCCGAGCAGCATGCACAACTGGTAGATTTCGAGCACGTCGGCGAGATCCTGCGAGTCGTGCTCGTTGATCATGCGCGTGACGTTGTTGAAGAAGATTTCGCCGGCGATGTGGACTCCGAAGAGTTCCTCCTGCATGGGCTTGCGCGGCCACTGGGAAAAGACCGGCTGCTGGAGGTTGAGAATGGACTCATCGAGAAACGCCACGGCGGCGAAGATGGCGAGGCGCGTTTGCTCGCCGGTGTAGGCGCGCTTGCGTGCTTCCTGGTCGGCGGCCTGGAGAGCCTGGCGCATCTGGGCGCGGAACAACTCCGCGTCGGTGACTACCTGGCGGTTCGTGCGCAGACGCACGATGGCCGTGAGCACTTCCTGAAAGACCAGCGCCAGGTTCTCGCGGCGGCGTTCGGTTGAGTACGCGGCCTGACCTCCGGCGCCCGGTGTGTAGGTTCCCATAAGCTCCTCAGGATTCCAGAACAACCAGCAGTTCGATTTCGGGGTTCGGCAACTCGCCTGGAACGTAGATGCCCACCTGCCTGGTTTTGACGATGCTTTCCCAGCAGGGACCGGTTCGATTCACCACGAAGTATTGCGTCTCGAGGCGGGGCGAGACGGCGGCGGGCGGGATGGCCAGCTGCGTCAGCGTCAGGCCGGGCATGGCGCGCTGCACCAGCTTCACGATGAACTCGCGGGAGCAGACCTTGGCGAGGCGAGGAACGCGCTCGATCAGTTCGGCCTCTCCGATGGGTGCGCGGACGGCGAAGATCCAGCGGGAGGGACCGAGGCAGCGCTGGTCGGTAACTTCGCCGCTCCAGAAATAATTCCCCAGAGGCGAGAGCGGGATGGGCAGGCAGTTGGTGGGCATCAGGGTCTCGAGATGCCGGCGGATGTGTTCGTCGAGGGCGTCGAAGCAGGCCTCGAGGTTGTCGTGATCATAGAGCGGCAGGGTGCGCGGATGCGAATCGAGGGCGAAGGTGCAGAGCGCTCCGGCCAGGCGCGAGAGCTCGACGAAGAGCTCCTCGGGATGCCCTCGCTTGGAGAAGCAGAGGTGGCGCAAGGGCGCGAGCGCGGCGTTCACCGAGTGGAGGAACCAGAAATTGGCGACCTCCTGGCTGGACCAGCCGGCGGCGGACTTCGCGCCTCCCGTCTTGGCCTGGGTGAGGTTGGCGCTTTTTTCGTCGAGGATCTCGACGATGCGGCGGAGCATCATCATGAGCCGGGCGCTGGCGGAGATCTCGAGACACGGCGGAACGAAGTTGCGGTCGTAGACGAAGTGCCCGGAGCCGTCGCGTCCGATGCGGGCTATGGGCAGCGTGACCAGGCCGTCGGCGAGTTCGGTATCGAGCAGGAGGCGGATGTTCTTCCGGCCCAGGCGGACGGGCTTCTCATCGCGGCCGGTATTTTCGTCGTGGGTGGGCTCGAGGGCGCCGATGAAGCGCGCGGTGTCGGAATCCCCATTGCCTTCGACCGAGCAATTGGGGCCGCCTGCGGAGCGCGCGGCGATGGCGAGATGAACGGTGATGCTCTCGCGGATGGGCGAGAAGAGATCGGTGATATTGCGGGCGGCGGGGAGGGAGTCCTCTTCCGGCATCTGGAAGACCAGGCCATCGGGAAGAACCCCTCGGGCATGAATCAGGCAGAGGGTGCCGTTGGCGAGCGCCTCCTGATCGAGTTCGTAGCCGCCCAAACCGTAAGGAGCGAAGACGAGGCTGGACAAGGCGAAGTGGACCGAGTCCTCGAAGTACCGGCTCTGGGCCTGAAAATGTTGAGGGCCCAGGTACATCCCTTCCGACCAGACCAGCCTGGAAAGGTGCTTCATGGTCACGGCTCCTTAAAGGTCAGTCCACCCCAGTTGCGGCGGGGGGGCCCACGGCGGGCCACACCAATACCCGAATCCACAGTTGCCAGCTGCGTCATTCAGATTATATGCGGCGGGAAGGGGCAAAGCCAACATAAAAAACGCCTTGGTGCGGGGACATGGCCTGGGCGCGCTATCGAATGGCCCCGGCGCGCGGTTGGGTGTAAACTGATTTTGCGGCCACATGGATCTCGATAGCAAGTACGAACTGGGGGCGGTAGCCGCCAACGACAGGGAGTCGAAAACCTTCCGAGCGCGGGAGACGGCGACCGGGCGGGAGGTATTCGTCCATATCCTTTTCGGCGGAAAACCGCTCGGGGGCGGGGAATCGCTGCTGAGCGTTCTTTCGAGCCGGATGACGGATCCGGATCCGGCGAAGAGCGCGCCGGTGCTCGAGATCGGCGACTACAAAGGCATGCCGTTCGCGGTGACTCCGGTGGTGCCGGGGTTTCAGGGCCTGCGGGCATGGCTGGAGCAGGGGCGCGGGCCGCTGGCGGGCGCGGTGACTCCGGTGGCCGACGATCACTCGAAGGTCAGGACGTTCA
>DATNLV010000308.1:0-8940 GCA_035602665.1 Bryobacteraceae bacterium
GAAGCCCAGGTCACGGCGGAAATCATGGGCAATGACGTGGATACCATCCACGATGTCGGAGTCGCCGGCATCCATCGTCTGATGAACAACCGCGAACGCCTGACCCAGGCGCGCGTGGTGGTCGTGTGCGCCGGCATGGAAGGCGCGCTCCCCAGCGTGGTGGGTGGCCTGGTCTCGTGCCCGGTAATCGCCGTGCCGACCAGCGTGGGGTACGGGGCCAGCTTTCATGGACTTGCCGCGTTGCTCGGCATGTTGAACAGTTGCGCCAGCAACGTCACCGTGGTCAACATCGACAACGGTTTTGGCGCGGGGTATGTCGCCAGCCTGATCAACCGGCTGTAAAGCTCACGCGGTCTTGGCGGTCGCGCGCGGCTGGGTTTCCTGAGCGAACAGGTAGGCGCCGAACAGAGGCTTGGGCTCGCCGCGGCCCCAGCGCGCCACCTTGAACGTCGCTTTCAGGTGCTGTATATCCGGCAATCCGGTCAGATCCATCAGAAGCTGATAGGTTCCGCAGTAGAATTTCTGCGGAAACGAAGCCAGCGGCTTGCCGCCCCAATTCTGCTGGTCCGCCGAGCCCCAGATGGATATGTCCAGGCTCTCTTGTTCAATGATCCGTGTGATTCCGAGGGTAAGCAGAAAAAGCTTGCCTTGCGCCGAGCCAAGCTGGACGACGGGGCCTTCTCCGTCTTCTCGGATCAGAGTCTCCGGGAGTAAGAAGTTCGGCAGCATTATGGTTCCTTTAGCGCCCCCACAGCGGCGCGCGTCCTGGCGCGTCCGGCGCTTCCGGCTCTTATTAGCGTCTCATAGTTCCCGCAAAAACAAAAGTGAGGGAAATGCCTAGGACCGGGGTCGCGTGAGCGGGGCGGACGAAACGGATCCAGCGGTCGAAGGCCTACGCCGCGTGCGCGGTCTGCTGCCTCATGGCGCGCTCGTAACCGCGCACAAAGTAGTACAGCAGCGTGTTGAAGATGTGGTCCGCCCCGCGTTGCAACTCTTCCTCGGCGTAAAGCTCGATGGGCGCCTGCCGCAGACCCGCGTCGCGCACGTACTGGATCATACACTCCTTGAGCAGTTGCAAGGCGTAGACCATTTCGTGGAGCGGAATGCCTTCCCCGCAGCGCTGGCGGCCCATCTGTTCATACCGGCGTGCCAGATCGGCCTCCGGGGAAACCATCCAATTGCCCAGGTTCTGCAGGATCTCCCTGGCGCGCGCGCGTAACTCGTGTTCGGGCACCTTGCCAAACTCGAGCAGCTTTGAGTCGCGCGTTACCCGAAGCAGAACGAGGTCGGCGATCTCCTCCCAATGGTCCGAAATCATACGGGTCAGTCTGGAAGAGAGCATCCGCCAACACCTCCTTTGAGCTATACCTTCAGTGTATCTGTCTCTGCGGCCGGGCGATCTGGCATCTCAATTGCGACATTGAACTATGAAAATCGCCATTTCCGGGCTTCGGTACGCCCCGTGATCGTCGAATGCTCCGGAAGCTGTGCGATGTCAGGTAAGTTTTGGGGTAGTTGCTCTGTAAGTTTTACGCAGAGCGGCTCGTTTCCGGGAAGGGGAACTTCTGGCACATGTTGTTAATACGCTCGCGTATTCAAGCACAACCTCGGTTTCCCGGATCGGACGCGGGTTCCTGCCCTGAACCCGTGCCGTGCCTGGTTTAGCCTCTCCAGGCACGGCACTCGAAAGGGCAACGGCCGGGCGCGCGGCTCCGTGGCAGCACCGAACCGCGACCGTAAGGGAGCGGACTCAACTAAGCCCCTCGTTTTCAACGGCTAACGAGCCAAACCCCGCTCGCGGCGGAAAGCCGGCGGCGCCTGCTATAATAGTCATTCCATTCCACATCCCGCCCCGGGCGCGGTCGATCCGTTGACTGCGCTGCCCTGGGCGGCCTCGGAATCCGGGTGTTGTATGTTCTTGAGCATCAGCGAAATGCAGTTGGGCAGGGTGCGCTTCAGCGAGACCTTCGCCCCGGGCGCGATCGACTTCTTCGATCCGCAGCTCCGCCAGACGGCTCCAATCGTCACCGGCGGAGCGGCCCAACTGACCGAAGCGACCATGGAGATCGTGGTCAGCGGCCAATTCTCCACTACCATGGAGGTGGCCTGTGACCGCTGTCTCGAGCCGGCCGCGTTCCCCGTGGACGCCAGCTTTACGCTGTCATACCGGCCGTCCGCGAGCGCTCCGTCAGCCGGCGAATCCGCTATCCATGGCCCGGAGCTCGAGGTTGGCTTTTACGAAGGAGACGGCATCGAGTTGAGCGACGTCGTGCGGGAGGAAATCCTCCTGCTGATGCCGATGCAGCGCGTGTGCCGGGAGGACTGTAAAGGGATCTGCCCCGTTTGCGGGCAAAACCGGAACCTGGTTGAATGCCACTGCCGCACGAAGGCGGAGGACGACCGCTGGGCCGGCCTGCGGAATCTGTAATCCGATCTACTACAATAGGAACTTGCTATGCCGAATCCGAAACGACGACACTCCGCCCAGCGCCGCGCCAAGCGCCGCGCGCATGACTTTCTTAAGCCGGCGGCCTCTTCCGAGTGCCCCAACTGCCACGAGCCCAAGCTCCCGCACCGGGTCTGCCCCCATTGCGGCCAGTATAAGGGCCGCGAGGTGATCGAGGTCAGCGAAGACTAGCGTGAGCTTACGGCCATGGTGACCATCGCTGTTGACGCGATGGGCGGCGATCACGCCCCCGAAGCCGAAGTTGAAGGCGCCGTTCGAGCGGCCAAAGCCTATCCGGTCCAGATCGTCCTTGTCGGTCGCGAAGAGCTCGTGCAGAAAGAGCTCGCGCGCTACGAGGATTCCATGGGCCTGCCCATCAAAGTGGTGCACGCCTCCGAGGTCGTGACCATGGAGGATAGCGCCGCCAAGGCCATGCGCTCCAAGCGCGACAGCTCCATACGCGTCGCCTCGCGCCTGGTGCGCGACGGTGTGGTGCAGGGCCTGGTTTCCGCCGGGAACACCGGAGCCGTGATGGCCACGGCGAAGACGGTTCAGGGCATGGTGCATGGCGTGGACCGCCCGGCGCTCAGCACCGTTTTTCCCACCGTCAAAGGCACGCCCGTCGTCATGATGGACGTGGGCGCCAATGTCGATTGCTCCCCCCAGATGCTGGCGCAGTTCGCGGTCATGGGCGACATCTACTCGCGTGTGATCTTCGAGAACAAGAACCCAAGGGTGGGCCTGCTCTCGATCGGCGAAGAGGAGCACAAAGGCAACGAGCTCACCCACGCCGCCTGGCCGCTTCTATCGAGTCTGCCGATCAACTTCATCGGCAACGTGGAAGGCGGCGACCTCTATAGCGGCAAGGCCGACGTCATCGTGTGCGACGGTTTCATAGGCAACGTCGCGCTCAAGGTCAGCGAAGGCGTGATCGAGATCATCGTCAAGATGCTCAAGGAGTCGCTGCAAGGCTCCATCCCGGCGCAGATGGGCTACCTGCTGGCCAGCAAGGCCCTCAAGGGGTTCAAGCGGCGCCTGGATTATTCCGAATACGGCGGCGCGCCGCTGCTGGGCGTCAAGGGCGTGTGCATCATCTGCCACGGACGCTCGAACGCGAACGCGATCAAGAACGCCATCCACATAGCCGCCCAGTTCGCCGAGAAGCGCATCAACCAGCGCATCGAGAGCGAGCTGAAGCGCTGGGAAACCGTACAGGCCTAACCGTGACGCGCCGCGCCGTCCTCCTGGGGCTGTTGTCGCTCGCGGCGCTCGCGGCCCAGAAGGTCAACCCCGTCCAGTGGAGCGTCGAACCGCAGCAGGCATCCGCCCCGCCCGGTTCGAAGATGGTCTACCTGCTCACGGCCCGGCTCGAGGCGGGTTGGCATCTCTACGCGCTCAACGTTCCGAAGCCGATCGTCTCGACAAGCATCCGCATCGGCGAGAACGCGGCCATCGCTTCGGTGGATGTCTACCAGCCGAAACCCCGCACGGCTTTCGACCCCAACTTCGGCTTCAACGTCGATACCTACCAGGAGCAGGTCGTCTTTCGCATCGTGCTCGGCCTGGCGAAGGACGCGCCCACCGGTCCGCTCGACATCAAGTTTCTGACGCGCTTCCAGGCCTGTAACGACAAGATGTGCCTGCCGCCGCGCCGCGTCGAATCCGTCGCGACGCTCGCGATCGATCCCGCGGCGCTGCCGGCCGCCAGTGCACCGGTGCCGCCGGACTATACGCTCTACGATCCCAACGCGCGGCCCGCGGCCTCCGCCGCTTCCGCGCCCGCCGCGCCGGCATCCGGCGGACTGCTGGGCTTCATCCTGGTGGCCTTCGGTTTCGGTCTGGCCGCGATCTTCACGCCCTGCGTCTTCCCGATGATCCCGATCACGGTCTCCTACTTCCTGAACAAGCCCGCCGGCTCGCGCGGCCGCAGCCTGGCGGACGCGCTGCTGTTCTCGCTGGGGATCGTGGTGCTGTTCTCCGCGCTGGGACTGGCGGCCACGGCCCTCCTGGGCCCCTTCGTAGTCGTGCAGCTCGGCTCGAACGTGTGGGTGAACGGGTTCGTGACAGTGGTGTTCCTGGCCTTCGGCCTCAGCCTGCTGGGCGCCTTCGAGATCACCATCCCGTCGGGCGTGCTGACGCGACTGACCATGGCCTCGCAAGGCGGCGGCATCCTCGGCACGCTGCTCATGGGGCTGACGTTCTCGCTGAGCGCCTTCGCCTGCGTGGGCCCGTTCGTGGGCACCCTGCTGGCGGCATCGGTCTCGGACGGCGGCGCGCGGCCCTTCGCCGGGATGCTGGCGTTCGCCATCGGCCTGGCCACGCCGTTCTTCTTCCTGGCGCTGTTCCCGTCCTACCTGAAGCGCATGCCGCGCAGCGGTGGATGGATGGAGCGCGTCAAGGTAGTGATGGGCTTCCTGGTGCTGGCCGCGATGTTCAAGTACCTGAGCGACGTCGACCAGGTGATGCAGTGGAACCTGCTCACGCGCGAGCGCTTCCTGGCGGCCTGGATCGTGCTGTTCGGCCTGGCGGGTCTGTACCTGATCGGCCTCCTGCGCCTCCACGATAGCAGCGCGGACGACGCACCCGGAACCGCCCGCCTCCTCTCCGGAGCCTTGTTCCTGGCGCTGGCCGTGAGCCTGCTACCGGGCCTGAACGGCGCGCGCCTGGGCGAACTGGACGCCTACGTTCCGCCGCCCGCCGCCGGCGCCGCCGCGAGCGCGCAAGGCGCGTCGATCGAATGGATGAAGGACGACTATCGCGGTGCGCTCGCCCGTGCGCGCAGCGAAAGCAAGCACGTCCTGGTCAGCTTCACCGGCCGCGCCTGTACGAACTGCCGCTGGATGGAAGCCAACATGTTCCCGCGCCCCGAGATCGCCGCGGCCCTCAAGGACTACGTGCTGGTGGAACTCTACACCGACGGCACGGACAAGGCCTCTGAGGAGAACCAGGCCCTCGAGAACACGAAATTCTCCACCGTGGCCATCCCCTACTACGCCATCCTCGACCCCGACGAAAAAGTGCTGGCGAGTTTCCCCGGCCTCACCCGCGACCCTGGCGAGTTCCTGCGGTTCCTGAAGTCCGGCTCCGCGCCGTAGGACCCGCCTCTATCAACTGTTCGCCGTCGTAATCCCCGCGCTCGACAGCGTGTTCATGATGATGCTCTCCGGATTCAGAGCGTCACTCTGAGTTGTGTTTCCCTGGTACGCCGCCAGTGTAGATAGCTGCTCGAAAGGTAGTTGACGGAACCGGTGCTCATGACTGTCTTATCGGCACCGGAGTCGCCATCTCTGAGCGCTGTAAACTGTTGAAACTGCGGCGTCCAAACCAAACCGCCCTGTCAAGTTCTTGACCCGGCGACCGATCCTTGCCACCTCCCTCCCTCCCGGCCCCGCCGTCGGAATCGGCCCGGCCCGCCTCCCGCTTCCCTGTATAATGCGGTCTATGGCCGCCGCGTCCGAGCCTCGGGTTCCCGCATTGGCCGACCTCTGGCAGGTCCGGCCGGTCGAACTGGCGGCGATGCTGGCGGAGGAAATCATCGCCTGGCGCGAAGACCTCGACTGGAACTTCACCGCCTCGGCCGAACTGGTGCGCCGCTTCGTCGAGGTCCACGCCCTCAACGGCTTCGCCCTGCTGGTGGGCGATGAAGCGGTCGGCTACGCCTATTACGTCTGCGAGGAGCACAAGGGGCTGGTCGGCGATCTCTTCGTCCGCGAGGAGTACCGCACGGCGGAACTCGAGCACCGGCTGCTGGCGGCCGTGGTCGAGCAACTCATGGAAACCCGCGGAATCCGCCGGGTCGAGTCGCAGTTGATGATGGCGCGCTTCGACCACCGCCGCATGTTGCCCGCCGCCCAGTACGCGCGAACCCACCAGCGCAATTTCATGATGTACGATCTGAACGCCGTCCACAGCCTCTCCGAACGCCGCGTCGACCGCGTGGTCTTCGACCGCTGGACCGAGCGCCGCCAGGACGACGCCGCCCAGGCCATCGCGGCCTCCTATCGCGGTCACATCGACAGCGAGATCAACGACCAGTACCGCTCCGCCGAAGGCGCGCGCCGCTTCCTGTTCAACATCGTGCAGTACCCCGGTTGCGGGACGTTCTTCCAGCCGGCATCCTGGGTCGCGCTCGACCGCTCGAGCGGCCGCGTGCAGGGCATTTCGCTCACCAGCATGGTGGCCCAGGGAGTGGGCCACGTCACGCAGATCTGCACCACGCCCGCCGTCCGCGGCCAGGGCGTGGGGTACGAGCTGTTGCGCCGTTCGCTCACCGCGCTGGCCGAAGCCGGCGCCGAGCGGGCCAGCCTGACCGTCACCAGCGCCAACGAGCACGCCGTCGAGCTTTACGAGAACGTGGGCTTCCAGACCGTGCGGCGCTTCCCTGCGTTTGTGTGGGAAGGCTTCTGACTATGATTCCTCGGCGGGAGTTCGTTCTGGGAGCGACGAGCCTGCTTCTCAACGGAGGCACTATGGAGCGGTTTGCAATGTACGGCAAGGTGGTGGCCAAGCCCGGCCAGCGCGAGGCGATGGTGGATCTTTTGCTCGAGGCCTCGCGGCTGCTCACGCCGCTGCCCGGCTGCCTGATGTATATCGTCAATACCGAGCCCGCCGAGCCGGACGCCGTCTGGGTCACCGAAATCTGGCGCAGCGAAGCGGATCACGACGCCTCGCTGAAGATGGAGAGCGTCCTCGCCGTGATCGCTAAATCGAAGCCGCTGGTCGCGGGCTTCGAGGGCATTCGCCTGGTTCCCGTGGGCGGCAAAGGACTGCCCGCTTAGTAGCTCGACGAGGCGACCCCAGCGAGCAAAACTGGTCTGACCTATACTGGCAAACAGCTCCTGGGTCAGCCCACTCAATGACAATTCCGCCTACCGAGAGTCTACCGGACGTGTTTTCGCCTTTGGGTCCGAACGTCAGAGCACTGATGGTCTGGCCCCGCTTTCCACCGTCGTTCTGGGGTTTCGAGGGCGTGCTCGAAATGGTCCCGGAGGAATCGGTGGCGCCTCCCCTTGGCCTGATCACCGTGGCGGCGCTCTGCCCGCCCACGTGGGAGGTCCGTCTCATCGATCGTGCCTTCGAAGACCTGCGCGATGAGGACCTGCTGTGGGCAGACCTAGTGATGGTCAGCGCCATGCGCGCGCAGCGCGTCGACGCCGTGGCCACCCTCGCCCGCGCGCGTTCGCTCGGACGCCGCACCTTCCTCGGAGGGCCATGGGCCAGCAGCGAACCGGACATGGTGCTTCGCGAAGCGGATCACGTGCTGGTCGGCGAGGCCGAGGAGGTCTTCGCGGATATCGCCGCGGCCCTCGAACAGGGAACCGCGCGCCGTCTGTACCGGGTCGCCGAGAAGCCCGACGCGACGCTGAGCCCGGTGCCGCGTTTCGACCTCCTGCGGCTGGACAAATACACTTCGATGTCGGTCCAGTTCTCGCGCGGCTGCCCGTTCCAGTGCGAGTTCTGCGACATCATCACCATCTACGGGCGGCGGCCCAGGACCAAGACCTCCGCGCAGGTGATCCAGGAACTCGATGCGCTGCGCCGGCTGGGCTGGCGGAGCGAGGTGTTCATTGTCGATGACAACTTCATCGGCAACAGCCGCAACGCCCTCCAACTGGCGGGCGATCTGGCCGTGTGGCAGAAGCTCCACGGGTATCCCATCTCGTTCTACACCGAAGCCTCCATCGATCTGGCGGACCGCCCCGATCTGCTCGCCGCCATGGTCCGGGCGAACTTCATGTACGTCTTCATCGGCATCGAGACGCCATCGAAGGAGGCGCTGAAGGAGTCCGGGAAGTTCCAAAACCTCCGCAAGGACAACGTTCAGCAGATTCGCGTCATTCAGCAGAGCGGGCTTTGGGTGATGGGCGGTTTCATTGTTGGTTTCGATTCGGACGACGAGACCATCTTCGAGCGGCAGAGGGAGTTCATCGAGCGGACCGCAATCCCCTGGGCGATGGTGGGCGTTCTGATGGCGCCGCCCACGACCGCGCTATTCGATCGGATGAGGCGTGAGGGACGCCTGATCGAGGACAGCGAATCGCTCACGAATTTCAGCCCTCCCAATTTCCGCACCGTGTTGCCATTGCCGGTTCTTCTCCGGGGCCTCGGCGAACTCTTGGCCGGCTTGTATGCGCCGGAGTCCTACTTCAAACGCTCGCTGCGCTCCTTGGAGGCGTGGCGCCCCAGCGCGGCGCAACGGCCTCCGCGGCTACCGTGGGCCTACCAGATACGCCTGTTCTGCCTGTCGATGTGGAAGCAAGGCGTGCGCTCGGACTACCGGCTCGCCTACTGGCGATTTCTTTCGACCCTGGTCTGGAGGTGGTCGCGCCAGCCGGCGAGAATGTGGCTCGGGTTCATGGCCCTGCTATCCGCGCACCATTTTGTGAACTACGCGCGCCAGGCCGCCGCCGACCTTGAAGTGGAGTGCGCGATGCTGGCAGAGGACTCAGGCAAAGTGGGGCAGGACTCCAGTCCTGCGGCGGGCGTCTACGCCC
>DATNLV010000337.1:0-5509 GCA_035602665.1 Bryobacteraceae bacterium
CGCGGCGCGTGCGCGCCAAAGCGGAAGGACGTCCCGGCTGGCGAGTCCGGTTCCGCCGGATCCTTATCTGGACCGGGGTGGGCATGGGCGTGCTGACCGTGATTGCCGGCGCGTATCAGGTGGACCAGTTCCTGGCCAGCGACATGCGCTTCATCCTGAGGGACGCGAATTTTCGCGTCACCGGGCTGCAGTACGCGCCGCGCGACGAGGTGGCACGCGTGTTCGCGCGCGATTCCGGCCGCAGCGTGTACCTGGTGCCGCTGGCTGAACGGCGGCACAGCCTGGTGGCGATCGACTGGGTAAGGGACGCCACGGTCTCGCGGCTGTGGCCCAACCGGCTGGCGGTCACGATTGTCGAACGGCGCCCGGTGGCCTTCGTGGTGCTGGCGCAGGAGACCGCGCTGGTGGACGCCGATGGCGTCATTCTGCGGGCGCCGGAGAGGGCCCGTTTCAGCCTTCCGGTCGCGGCCGGCATCACGCGCCAGCAGTCGCGCGATACCCGGCGGGAGCGCGCGAGCGCGGTGGTGAGCCTGATGCGGCAGGTGCCGGGCTACGCCGGCCAGATCTCGGAGGTCGATGTGAGCGACCTGGATAATCTGGCGGTCACCGGGATGGTGCAGGGCCGCGCCGTGCGGCTGCTGCTGGGCAATCGAAACTATCTTCAACGCATGAGCAATTTCATGGACCACTACTCGGACATAATCCGGCGGGCGCCCGGCGCGCGGACCTTCGACCTGCGCCTGGACGACCGCATCACGGCTCAGAACGGAGGCGCCGATGGCCACTAAGCACGTCCTTGCGGCGGGATTTGACGTCGGCAGCGCCTGGACGCGCTGCGCGATCCTGCTGCTCGAGAACGCCAGCGTCAAGATGCTCGGGCACGGGGAAGCGCCGTCGCACGGGTGGAAGAAGAGCCGCATCACGGACCAGAACGAGGTGGCGGAGTCGATCCGGGCGGCGCTGGCGCAGGCCGAGTCCGAGGCCGAGGTTTCGATCGGCTCGGCGGTATTCGGGCTGGGCGGCGCGGGAATCGCCAGCTCGAACGCGCGCGGCGGCCTGGAGATCGGCTTCGAGCGCCAGATCGACCAGAACGACATCAACCGGGTGATGGATCGCGCTTCGCACGTGCAGTTGCAGGAAGACGAGATGCTGCTGCACATGTTCCCGAGGGACTTTGCCGTGGACGGGCGGCCGGGCTATCGCAACCCGCGCGGCATGATCGGCTCGCGCCTGGAAGTGTTCGTCCACCTGGTCACCTCTTCCGCGCACGAGCACCGCAGCCTGGTTGGCGCCGCCAACCAGTCGCACCTGCTGGTGGAAGAGACGGTCTTCGAGCCCGTGGCCGGCGCCTATGCGGCCATCATGCCGGGCGGCCGCGAGGAAGGCATCGCGCTGATCGACATCGGAGCGCACTCCACCGACCTGGCGGTCTATTTTGGCGACGTGCTCATCTATTGCTGCAGCCTGCCGGTGTGCGGCGACCACTTTACCTCCGACATCGCGCACGGCCTGCTGGTCTCGATCGAGGACGCCGAGTGGATCAAGGAACAGCAGGGCTGCGCCATGGTGAGCCTGACCGGCGACAACAGCCTGATCGAAGTTCCGTCGGCCAATGGGCGGGCTCCGCGGGAGACGCGGCGGCGCGAGCTGAACATGATTCTGGAGGCGCGGGCCGTCGAGCTGTTCGAGTACGTCCAGAAGGAACTCGAGCGGATCGGGATGGAGGAGGTTCTGGTAAGCGCCGTGCTCACTGGCGGCGGCTCGCGGCTGAGCGGCATGTGCGATATCGCGGACACGGTGCTGAGCTGCCAGGCGCGCATCGGGCTTCCGGTCGGCATCCTGGGCTGGCCGAAGGAGATTGAAACGCCGGTGTGGAACACGGTGGCCGGACTGGCCATGTACTCGGCGCGGCTCAAGCTGCGGGCCGAGCTGGACCGGCGCAAGACCGGCATTTTTGGAGGCATCTTCCGGTAGCGGATGGCCGGCGAGGATTCTATGAACCTGAAATTCGAGATGGAAGACGAAGGCACCGCGTCGGCGGCGAGGATCAAGGTGATCGGCGTCGGGGGCGGCGGATCGAACGCCGTGGCGCACATGATGGCAAGCGGCCTCGAAGGCGTGGAGTTCCACGTCATGAACACGGACATCCAGGCGCTGCGCGCTTCTCCGGTGCCGAACAAGCTGGCGATCGGCTGCAAGATTACGCAGGGACGCGGCGCCGGGGCGGACCCGGAGATCGGCAAGCAGGCCGCGCTCGAAGATACCGAACGCATCTCGGAGATTCTGCAGGGCGCCGATCTGGTGTTCGTCACGGCGGGCCTGGGGAGCGGAACGGGCACGGGCGCGGCGCCGGTGATCTCGGGGTTCGCCAACAAGATGAACGCGCTCACGGTGGCCATCGTCACCATGCCGTTCGCCTTCGAGGGAGAGCGGCGCATACGGCAGGCGGAGGCGGGACTGGCGGAACTGACCGGGAACGCGGACACCGTCATCACCATCCAGAACGAGCGGCTGCTGGCGCTGGCGCCTCGCGGGACCAGCATCCTCGAGGCATTCAAGATGGGGCACGATTTCCTGCGCCGGACGGTTCAGGACCTGGTGGAGATCGTCACCACCCCGGGCTTCATCAACCGCGATTTTTCGGACGTGCGCTCGACGCTGGTGGGGATGGGCTACGCCGTCCTGGGCACGGCGACCGCGCGCGGCGACAACGCCGTGATCGAGGCGGCGCGGCAGGCGATTTCGTGCCCGCTGATCGACCAGACCGGCATCCGCGGGGCGCGCAACGTGCTGCTGAACGTCACCGGTTCGACGCGGCTGGGGCTGCACGAGGTGAACGACGCGTGCCAGATGATCCGCCAGGCGACCGGGCGCAACGACGTGCAGGTGAACTTCGGACTGGCCTTCAACGAGGCCATGGCCGACAGCGTGAAGGTGACCCTGATCGCCACCGGGTTCCCGGGGCCGGGCCAGATGCCGGAGATGGCCGAGGAGCAGGCGGCCTCCCAATCCGGCTGGCTTTCGGAGGCCGAGGCGGAGGCCCCGGCGCCAGCGCCAGCGCCTGTTGCGGCGCCCGAGCCGGTGGAGGTCGAGACTAAGCCGCCCAACGGCACTCCAGCGCTTCCGCCGGTCGAAGAGATGGACGACCTGGACAAGCCGGCGTATCTGCGGCAGCGGCGGGTGGTGCACTAAGGACGCGGGGCCGTTGCCCCGTTACACAGTTACACGTATACTGTGTATATGAAGAACATCACGCTCAGTGTCGATGACGACGTTCTGGCTGCTGTCCGTCGTCATGCCGCCGAGCACGACTCCACCGTCAACGCGCTGGTGCGTGAGTACTTGACGAACCTTGCCGGGTATCGGGACCGTGCGCGCCGCGCTCGATCGAGGCTGCGGCAGTTGAGCAAGCAATCCCAGGGGCGGCTTGGAGAGAAGACCTGGACCCGCGAAGACCTGCATGAACGCTAAGGTCTTCTTTGATACCAACGTTCTGGTATATGCGGCGGTTGGGGCAGGCAAGGAAGAACCCAAGCGGAAACGGGCCCTGGGCCTGATTCAATCGGAGGACTTCGGCACGTCCGCTCAGGTCCTGCAGGAGTTCTTCGTCACCGTGGTTAAGAAGGCGACGCGTCCGTTGTCCGCCGCTCAAGCTTTGGAATGGATTGAGCAGTGGGCGGCTTTTCCCTGCCAGCCCATTGACCGCGAACTGGTTCAGATAGCCGTTGCCCTCTCGCAGCGCTTTGCAATCTCTTATTGGGATGCTGCGATCGTCGCCGCTGCGGAGGCGCTGGGGTCGCGCCTGGTCTATTCCGAGGATTTGAATGACGGACAGCAGTACGGGTCCGTCCGAGTGGTGAACCCATTCGCCTGACGGTTCCGGAGGAGCAGATCCCCGTCCGGCAAACGATGTATCATTGAGTGTTATTGCGCCGGAGGTGAGGATGAAGGGCGTTGTACTGGCCGGCGGAACAGGGACCCGTCTGCTTCCGCTGACAAAAATCACCAACAAGCATCTGCTGCCGATCTATGACCGGCCGATGGTCTACTACCCCATCCAGGCCCTTGTGGATGCGGGGATCCGCGACATCATGATCGTCACCGGGGGAAGAAACGCCGGCGACTTTCTGCGCCTGCTCGGCAACGGAAAGCAGTTCGGGCTGGAGCATCTGAACTACGCTTACCAGGAAGGCGAGGGCGGCATTGCCGAGGCGTTGGCGCTGGCCGAGCACTTCGCGGACGGCGACCGCATCTGCGTGATCCTGGGCGACAACATCATCGAGGGCTCGATCCGCGAGGCGGCGCAGGCGTTCGAGAAGCAGGCGGCGGGCGCGCGCATCCTGCTGAAGCAGGTGCCCGACGCGGGACGGTTCGGAGTGGCGGAACTGCGGGACAACCGCGTGGTGGGAATCGAAGAGAAGCCCAAGCAGCCGAAATCGGACTACGCGGTCACGGGCATCTATATGTACGACGAGTCGGTGTTCAGCAAGGTCCGCGTGCTGGTCCCTTCCGACCGCGGAGAGCTCGAAATCACCGACGTCAACAACGCGTATATCAGGGAAGAGTCGCTGGAGTTTTCGTTTCTCGAAGGTTGGTGGACGGACGCGGGCACGTTCGACTCGCTGCTGCGCGCGGGCAACCTGGTGGCGCAGATGCGGCGCCAGGCGGAGGCTCTCGCCCTGACCGCCGAGGTCTTGCAGAGATGACCGGAGCCATCGCCGCGGCGGGCGGGATCGAGCTCGTTTTTCCCGTGTGCGAAAAGGGAGTCGGCTCGCTGATCCAGGCGCCGGACTCGCCTCACCTGATTGCCGGGGTGCGCGTCGTGCCGCACCAGCTGTGGCCGGACGACCGAGGCTACTTTCTCGAACTCCTGCGCATGGGCCAGGGACTGGTGGCCGGGTTCTCGCCGGCGGAAACGCAGGTCTCGGCGGCTCTCGGCTACCCCGGGGCGATCAAGGCCTTTCACTATCACCTGCGGCAGACGGACGTATGGAGCCCGGCGCAGGGGATGTTCCAGGTAGCGCTGGTGGATCTGCGGCTCGGTTCGCCCACCTTCGGCGCGCGCAACACGCTGTATGTGGGCGCGCTGAGGCCTTGGCAAATCCTGATCCCACCGGGCGTCGGGCACGGGTACAAAATCATCGGGCTGACGCCGGCCATGCTGGTGTACGCTACCAACCGTTTCTACGATCCGGCCGATGAGGGCCGCCTGGCGTTCGATCATCCGTCGATCAACTACGACTGGGAGACGCAGCACAAGTGAACATTAAATTCGGGACAGTATACTCATTCCCCGATTTGGGTGTTACCACCCAGTCAGCCTCGAAACCGGGGATGGACCTACCTCCCGAGGGCTACGGAAGGGCGACGAAGCCACTGGTCAGCGAGCGCGTCCGGGCTGTCGGCTCGGTTTTGGGTGTTGGCACCCAGGCAGATCCGAAATCGGTGAATGAGTATACTGTCCCAGGTTTAATGCTATGAAGCTGCTCGTTACCGGCGGTGCCGGCTT
>DATNLV010000344.1:0-7823 GCA_035602665.1 Bryobacteraceae bacterium
GGCGGCGCGGTAGCCAACCGCTGTCAGCGATAGAATAGACCGCATGCCCGTGCCCAAGTGGTGCCGCTCCCGTTACGCGATCCTTTCTGCCTTTGCTTTCTGGTTGGTCACCATCAGCGCGGCGGAGCGCCTGCTTCCGCAGCGACCCGTTCCGAGGATCGGAATCGAAGTGCTCCTGTCGGCTGCCTTGCTGGCCTACTGGGTGTGGTTCGAAGGGTGGCGGAGGTTCTTGCGGGAGACAGTGCCCTGGTTTGTCATCGCATTGGCCATCTTCACTATTGCTCACCGTGCCACCGGCTGGCCCGGCCAAGGGTTCGTCGGCATTTTCTGGTATATGCCGCTCTACATGGCGGCATGGCTCGTCCATGACCTCTATCTGAAATTGATCGGTGCCCACGACAGGGGAGACCGGCCGAGCACGGCCTTCCGCGTCAAGGCGGCTGAGCTCGCAGGCGTCGTGGAATACGACACGATGCATTTTTCCGGTATGCGGGTGGAGGAATGCGCAGCGGACTGGGTACAGCAGCTTTCCGAGGTGAAGACGGATGACAACGGCCGCTTCGCGCTGCCGGCGGAATCCGCCGCTCCGGTCCATTGGTTACGGGTCTCGTGGCCGGGAACCGAGACGGTCCACCTCAAGGTGGAACTCTCTCCCGACGCCCAGCCGCTACTCGTCCGCCTGAAGCCCCGGAAATCGACGGCATACTTGGGCCGCTGACCGTTCTGCTGATCGAGATTCGAGGTCGGAATCGACGTTACGCGGCCGAGCATGAGATCCTGGCGGCACAGTAGGGGGCTATCAACGCGAGGGCGCCGCGGGGATGTCGACCAGCTTCAGATTCTCCACGCGCTCGAAATGGCTTCGGTTCCTGGTCAACAATGGGAGGCCATGCGCCAAGGCGATCCCAGCGATCAAGCTGTCGCCCATGCCGATCGGCCGGCCTGCGCGTTCGAGCTTGCGTCGCACCTCAGCCGCCCGTTCGGCGGCCGTGCGATCCAGCGGCAGCACGTTCAGGACCTCGATCAGCCGCCTGACGGTTTGGCCGCGCTTTCCCGGCCCGGCGCCGCTGAGAAGCTCGAAACAGTTAACCGCCGTCGTCTGGAGCTGCCCGGCGTCGGCGTAGCCCGCGACTACATCCTTCACCGGCTGAATACCGGCAAGATAGTCGATGAGCACATCCGTGTCGGCGAGAATCACCGCCAGCTCTCCCGGAGCGCCCGCACGTTCCGGCGCAACTCGTCGGCTTCCTTTTTCGAGAGAGAGCCAGCCAGTGCCCGAAACGCCCGGCGCCGCTTCTCCCGATCCGCTTCGCCCCGCAGATAGCTTTCGAGGGCCTCTCCCACTACGTCCGAGAATCCCTTCTGCCCGCGGCGGGACGCCAACGCGAGCAAGGCACTGCGGTGCTCGGGCTTCATCTCAATCGTCGTCCGCACAGTCTTAGTATGACATGCACGTGCATGCAGATGTCACGGTGACCTTAACAGAGGGACGCCAACAAGGCTCCGCGAGCGGTGGAATTGAGCGGGTCGGCCGCCAGGCGGATCTCCGAAAGCTCCAGGGGGAAATCATCGGGCCGGAGCGCCTTTTCGAAACGCTGCAGGAAGCCACGGGGCATGGCGCTGCCGCCGGTGAGCACCAGCGGGATGGCGCGATCGAGCTTGGGCAGGCGGCCGCTGGTGGCGAGGCCCTCGCGCAGCGCCTCCACCACGCTGCGGATCATGTCGTCGTAGTACACCGTGAGCGCGTTCTGCATGCGGTCGCCGGAGAAGCCGTCCAACTCGAAGGACTGCTCCTTGAGGATCCGCATGCGGGTGGCCAGCTCGCCCGTCGCCAGCGCCGCCTGAGCATCGACGAAATCGCCTCCTTTGGCGATGCTGAAGCTCACCACCGGCAGGGACAGCACGGCCAGGCAGACGTTCGACAGGCCGCTTCCGCAGGAAATGCCGATGCCGGTGAAGTTGGACGGCTCCAGCTCGCCGAGCACCACCGCGAGGCCCTCCACAATCGGTTGCGCATCGTACCCGAGCTCGATCAGGACCTGCCGGCACGACGCCTCGTGATAGGCGATGCTGGCCTCCGCGCCCGCCACCGGCGCCGGTACGCTAAAGATGATCTTCTGCGACTCGCCGCCATCCTTGCCGATCAGCTTGGTGAGTATGGAGCGGAGAACGGCCAACGCGTATGGCTCCCGAGGGTTCAGCACGCCGTTCAGCATGGGGCGCCGCGTCTCCACGTGGAGGATGTCCGAAAACCGCTGGGCATCGTTGCCGGCCACGACAATCTCGCGGCCCTGAACCTCGCAGAAGACGCCCTCCTGGCGCAGCAGGCTCTCGGTCAGCCGGGAATGAGGTAGCGTGACAAAAGCATTGAGCTGCGCTTCAAACTGCGGTCTGCCGCCCACGCTCCGCGCCGCCACGATCCGGTTGGTACCTATGTCGAGGCCGATCGGCTGTTTGCGGTCCAGTTCGGCATTGTTCATGACACCATCCCCAAGCCGCCGGAGCGGAATCGCCGCGGCGGGCCTACTCGAACGGAAGCACTTCTTCGCGGTGGATGCGTTCGGAATATTGCCTCATCCGCAGGAGCTCTTCGCGATTTAGCAGCGTCTTGCCGCCTTTGGCGCGCAGACTAAGGCGAGCCAGCAGCAAGACGAGGATGAGGGCGCCGCACACGATCATGACCGCTTCCCAGCCGCCTCCGCGCCACAGCGAACCAACACAGACGAAAGGCTGTTCGCGTTGTTCGCGCTACTCTGGGGTGCGCAGAACGACGCCGCCTCCGCGATGCATTGCGATTCCTGCTGCTTCTCTCGCTGCCAGGCCCTGTGAGCGTCCTGCTGGCGCGCTACCTCATCCACATTGGCCTGAATGCGAGCCATATAGCGGGCGCTCAGGCGATCCAATTCCGCTTGGATCTCCGCGTTTTCACGGTTTTTCGCGACCTCGAATTCCCGCAGAGCGTTCTGCAGGGCCTCTTCGTAATCGTTGAGCGCGCGCTGCCGCGCCATCGCGTCCTGGAGAAGATCCTCGGTTTCGACCCCGGCCACATCCAGGGCCATCAGCACCGCGCAGCGCTTGGCTTCGACCGAGAGCCCCGCCACGTGCTGGCTGTTCACCATCTCGGCAACTTTCAGAATGTCGTAGGCCACCTTGGGCTGTTTGAACGAGGCGTTGCGATAGATCTCCTCGAAAGGCACGATGTGGCCGAGCGCGCCATCGGACTTTGGAGCCGGCGCGCTAACCGGTTCCAGTGGCCCGCCATCTTCCTTGGCCCGCGCCACGGCGCCTTGCGATGCGGCGTGACCTGACGAGCCGTTGCGATGCGATCCGTTCGGAGACGCTTCGTCTCCGTCCAGCGAGAAATGGAAAAACCGTTTGAGCATAACCTACTCCCCTAAACTGCCTCGGCGTCGTTCCGACAGAATAGACATCGGCAGACGCCCCTGTTCTCAGTAGTTGGCGATTTCGCCTCGCGTATCACTTTGGCAGTACATTTGAAGTCGCAGTTTTCTCAGCTAAAATGCCTGCCGCTCTACCCGCGTGTGTGGCGTGGCAGCCCACTTGCAGGGATTCAGTGCGGGTGCGGCGGCACCTAATGTACCGCTGCAGGTTTGAAGTCAGAGGGGAGATATGTCAATGAAATCAATGACGTTGTTAGCGATGCTGTGCGTGTTGGCGGGCGGCCTTGCGCCGGCCGCTCACGCCGATCAGTGGAACCACGAAACGCGCGTAACATTTTCACAGCCGGTGGAAATTCCGTCCATGGTTTTGCCTCCCGGCACCTACGTGTTCAAGTTGTTGGACTCGCAGGTAGATCGCAGCGTGGTTCAAATCTTCAACGAAGACCGGAGCCATGTGTACGCTACGATTCTGGCCATTCCCGACTATCGTTTGCAGCCAACGGGGAAAACCGTGATCATGTTCGAGGAAAGGGAAGCCGGCGCGCCATCCGCGATCCGCGCCTGGTTCTATCCGGGCGAGAACTACGGTGCCGAATTCGTTTACCCGCAGCCACGGGCTGCGGCGTTGGCACAAGCGACAAACCAGCCGGTCCCGTCGATGCCTGCAACGGAGAAGCCGCCCGAGGCGGCCGAACTGCGCCAGGCGCCGGTGATGAACCAGCAGCCGGGCGGCGAGCAAACCGCGCCCGAGCCGGCGCCGGCGCCCGCGGCAGCGCCAGCGCCAGCGCCGCAACCGGAGGCGGCCACGCCCGCGCCGCAGGAACAGATGGCAATGCCGCCGCAGCAACTGCCCAAAACGGCGAGCGACCTTCCGCTGATCGGTCTGTTGGGGTTGCTCTCGCTTGGACTGGCGGGCGCGTTGCGACTCTTCAGGCGCGCCTCGGAACGGTAAAACGGGCGAGCGCGGGACTCAGCCCACTTACGCGCGCGGTTCGGTGCTGCCACTGCCGCCGCGCGCGGGCGGGTCCTTCTTCTTCGGCTTCGTCAAGAGTGTCTTGCCGAGCAAGACCGCTAGCGGGATCGCTGAACCCAGCAGCGCGTATTTGAGCTTGGTGCGGGAGGGCCTCGGGCTGTCCAATGGGATCACTCCCTTGGCCTCGCTGCGCTCGACCGGCCCTCCCAGGCGCATCTTCTCCCAGTCGTAGTAGAACTGCTTTCCGCATTCCAAACAGACTACGTATGTCTCACCTGAGGGAACGCCCGGCTTGCTGACCGGGGTGATGGGCCGGGTCAGCCTGCGATGCGCGCAACGGAACAACAGCTCGGCAAGCAGAGAGATCATGACTTCTTCATCCCCCTATTGTCCCAAGATCGGCGAACCGGCGGTGGATGCGTATGACTCGTTTGTAGGGGGTCGGGTACCAGGGACCGTTACGGTACTCCAAGTGATTGACAGAAAAGCAGAATCGTGAGGAACTAGAGGTGCGAAGGTTAGCCAGCGAGAAAGGGAGAGTGGCCATGTTAGATCTTCTTGAGAGAGATTCAACCACGTGGCACAGAACCAGGGAAGCGGCATTCGAGAAGAAGCTGCTCTCCTTCGAGCTGGTCCCGAACCGCATCACCACCACCTCCGCCAACTTCACCATCTACCGGGCCAGGATTCCCGGCGGCTGGCTGGTCGCCGTCCGTCCGCACGACAATCTGACGTTCATCCCCGATCCCGAGCACGAGTGGGACGGCGGGTCGATCGACTGACGCTACAACCGGCTATACGCCGGTCGTGCCTTCCGCGGATTTTTCCTTCGCTGCCAACTGACGCATGAAGAGTGCCGCCACTCCCTCCAGCGTTCCGCTGCCGTTGCCGCCCATCACCAAGGTGCTCGGCATGAACGGGACGTTGCTGCGCGACAGCGCGTCGATCGCATTCACCAACGCCGTTGCGCTCTGCCCCAGCGCGGCAACCTGGCGCTCGTAGGCTTCTGCCTTCGCCAGCCCGACCGCGCGGACCTGGGCGCCCTGCGCCGTACCGGTCCGCTCGATGAACGTCGCCTCTCCCTCGGCTTCCTTCTTCCTGGCGGCCGTCCGGTTGTCCTGAATGCCGACGCCCACCTGCGACTTCGCCAGATCGGCCTGCATGTCGGCGGTCCCCTTGGCTCTCTCGGTCTCGATGCGCTGGTCCTGCGCCGCCCTCTGCATTTTGAACGTCTCGACCTCCTGGTTGGCGATCTCGCGCTGCGTCAGGACCTGCACCAGCTGTGCGGGCAGCACGACGGCCTGTATGTAAACGCCGCGCGTCTCCACCTTGTATTTCGCCAGCTCCTCTTTGACGTATTCGAACGCGCCTCGCTGCACCGACTCGCGGCTGCTGATGAACTGGACCGCCGGCATACTCTGCAGCTTGTTGCGGAAGTGGTTCCCAACGGCCGCCTGCAGCACCTCGTTCACGAGGTTCGATACGCTTCCGACCATGGAGATGACATAGGGAGCCTGCGTGTCGGGAATATGGATCTGTACCTGCAAGTCCAGCGCGAACGCAAAGCCCTCGCTGCTCTGGGCCTCGATCTGCTTGAGTTGGGAGTCCAGGTTGTGAGCCTGCGAAACCACGTCGGCCCAGTTGAGCGTGATGATGAAGGTCGGAACAATCACAGCCTGATAGCAGCGAGGATTGATGGGATACTTCCCGGTGCGCAGCGGCTCTTCCCAAATGCCGCGGTGGCCAGGCCGCACCAGGCTGCCAAACTTGAACTCGGCCCCCGAAGTGTCCTGCGTCGGCAGGCCGACGTAGGCTTTGATGACGCCGACCTGGCCCTGCTCCACCACCAGCATCGGCACTTCCTCGACGCGCACCAGGAACGGGTTGAGGTTGTAGGCTCCGTAGAGCAGCGGGTCGTGCTGCAAACCGATCCGGCCGCCGAGATCCAGGAACTGCTGGAAATCCTGATACCCGTTGTGCTTGTCGTTCTGGCTGCCCAGGATGCTTTCGATCAGGTGGGCATTCACGGGTTGGTCGGGGTCCATCTCCGCTTCGAGCTGCTCGACGTCGGCGTAGCCGCCCAGGCGGCTGGCGATGTCGCCGGCGGGCAGAGGCTGGCCCTCGAGAGTGGTGACGATGCCGACCATGTCGACTACCCTTTCGCAGTCGGCGGGCCGCGGCGAGATCCTGGTCACTTCGAGTTGCTTGCTGTCGAGACCGAAGGCCACGAAGGTGAGCCCGCCCTCCTTGTCGGCGAGCTTGCGCATCTCCTGGGAGACGGGCACGCCGTAAACGTGCGGCTTGGTGATCACCAGAAACGCCACCGGATGAATGGGCGCAAGCGTGCCGGGCGACAGCACTGGCCGTTGCACGCCTTTCTGCCCGCCCTTATCGACGAACAACTTGAGGTCGGTGAAATTGCCGAACTCCGTCCGGAACGCGCCGGACTTCACGCCGATCGGCAACGGCTGTCCTACCTGGGCAATGACGACGCCGATCTGCCCCGCGGGCACCTGCACCCAGGGGTGCTTCGTAACAGCGTAAGAGAGGCAGAACCGGAAGCGGAGCCCCGGCATCAGCATCTCCGCCTGATATCCGGCTTCCCCGCGGAAGGCCACCGGGTTATCTCCGGGAAGTTTCGCGCCGAATCGCTTTCTGACCAGCCCCACTTCGGTCGGCCCGATGCTGTAGATCGACTTGAAGACCAGCACCAAAATGACGACTATTCCGGCAACTTCCGCGGCATTGAGCAGGATTTGTGACAGGTTGAGCGTATCCATAATGAGAGGCCTCTCGGCTCCAGAAGAGTATATAACATACAGGTGGATGGTCGATGGTCGATGGCCGATGGCTGAACGCCTGTCTGGGGCCAATCAGGCTGAGCAGGTTCTCCCGTCCCCCGATTTCACCGCTGCTGGCCCGTGTCTCCCCCGCTGTTTCGTCTCACGCCACGGGAAGGACGCGAGTCCGCGCCATCCGGCAACGGTGCGAGGCTCTCAAAGTAGCCCTCAAGGAACAAGTGGTTTACAGCGATTCTCATGCACTCCAGAGTGACGCTAGGAACCACGATCATACCCGGTAACGCAACGCAACACCCGGTCTGTTCTAGATCTTGGGTGAGTCGGACCGGATCGTAGAACCCGACCTGCACCCGGGCTCCTCCGGGCAGGCGGACGACCGCGTGATAGAACACACCTCCATCCGCCGCACAGTCGGCAGCGTCTCGCCGAATCCATACGGAAAATACAGCTCCGGACCGTCTTCTGCCTTCATGGCACGTACCCCCGAGATCGCCTACTAGTCTACTAGCCCTTTGCCGGATGGGATCTCGACATTTTGTTTCTACGCGCGCAGGCGCAGGGGCTCGTACATCGAGATTAGCCGGAACTCGGTCGCGACCGCGCTTACCGGCTCGCCGATCTGGTGCACGTTGGCCGACCTGGTCTGGC
>DATNLV010000351.1:0-6294 GCA_035602665.1 Bryobacteraceae bacterium
CATGATCATCGCGGCCGGCATGGAGAGGGCGAAGTACCCCATGTAGAAAGCCGACTGAATCAAGCCGGCCTTGAGACGGGTGATCTCGAACGACTTCATGAACTGACGGATCAACACGTCGTTCAGGTTGTGGGGGATGGCCCACAGGAAGAACAACGCGGTGACCAGAACGAACGGGATCAGGTGCTGCCGCGGAACCAACTGCTTATTGTCGGTGGTCATGAAATCCCTTCGGCCAGTGGCGTATGGCCTCCAGCCTGTCGGTCCATTCGGGAGCCCAGCGCTTCGCAGCCGGACCCATCCCGACCGCGAAGCTTACGGAAGCCGCTGAGAATCCACTGGCCACGAGCCACAAGCTACGAGCCTCTTTTACGCCAGCCCGTGGTTCGTGCCGCAGATGTTGACGGCGAGTCCCATGTCGCGGAACATGGCGGCCTTGGCGGCTAGCGCGCGGTTCGCCGATTCGGCGTCGGGAGCGTAGACCACCTGGATGTGGTTCGACTTATGCTGCGCCATCAACTGGTCGCGGCCGACGCCGTAGGTGACGGCGTGCATCACGGGCCACTGGGGCGTGGTGACGTTCCAGCGGCGCTCGGTTTCCGCCTGGGGCAGTTCGACCACCTTGCCTCGACCGATATCCACCTTGAGCGCGCCGGGCTCGACGTAGACGCGGCTCCAGACGATTTCGCCCGGCCGGCTCACACCCTTGACCGTGCCGCCGCCGAGGCGGAAATACATGGGCGGCTGGCGTTCGCTGACCGTGCCGGCGTAGCCTCCGATCAGGTGCGCGGGAGGGACCGCGCCGGAGATTTCGAAGACCCACACGAACTCGTCCTTATACTGCTCGCCGTAGCGGACGTCGTGCAGCGTGGTTTCGGGGGCGAAGCCCAGGCGCGACCAGACGCGGTTGGTGACCAGCGCGTCGAGGCCGGCGCATTCGTCCACTTCGTTGAAGTGCGGGAGAGGCTTCCCCGCGTAGAGGACGCGGCCGTTGCCGCGCGCCTGCACCGGCGGACGGTCGGTGTTGTTGAGCAGGCCTTCGGCGAGGTCCGACGCTGGAGAGAGATCCTTCAGGCCCTGCTGATACTGGATGCCGATGACGTCGCAGCCGAAGTCGTCGGCGATGCGCAGCGCGGCGATGTACATCTTGCACTGCTGGAGAATCTGGTCGTCGGTGAGGTCGGTTGCGGGGTTGGGGCCGGTGAGGAAGCGCATGCCCTTGGCGTCGAGCCAGGCGCGCACGGCCTTGGCCTCGGAATCCGGCGTGGCCAGCATCTCGGCGTAGAGCGCGGACTGGCTGAGGCGCTCTTTGCCGACGCCCAACGGCATCAGGTACGCATCCTCGATGATGCCGTTGTACATCCCCATGCAGCCTTCGTCGAAGACGCCGAGGATGGCTTTGTCGCGCTTGAGCTCGGCCGCCAGGGCGCTGCCGATCTTCTCGGGTTCGGCCGGTAGGTGGAAGCTCGCGAGCGGGTGGACGTGGCTGAGATCGTGCACCACCTTCTCTCCGCCCAGCCACTTGCGCAAGCCGGTGAGGAAGAAGTCGTCGGTGAAATCCAGGCTCCAGAGGGAACTGAAGGGGACGCCGGCCTTGGTGAGGCACGCGTTCAGGTTCAGCATGCCGACCAGGCCGGGCCACTCGCCGCTCCAGTTGGCGACGGTGAGGATGGGCCCTTTGTGCGTGACCAGGCCGGTGAGGACCTGGTGGCTATACTCCCACACGGCTTCGCATACAATGAGCGGCGCGTCGGGAGGAAGGTTGCGGAAGACTTCGATCCCCTGCTTCTGGCTGCCAATGAAGCCGTGCTTCAGCACCGGGTCGTAGGCATGGCCGCGCTTGATTTCACGGCCCTCGCGGCGGACGGCCGCCATGACCGCTTCCTCCACCTTCGCCTGGGCCGGCCAGCAGTTCTGGTTGGCCGAAAGCCGCAGGTCGCCATTGGCAATTAAGTAGATCGGTTCGGGCATTCTTGTCTCCTCGGTAACCCATCATAGCGGGTCAGGTAACTATTCGCAGGGCGGGGGGCGTCTCTGCATTGTGGAGAAAAAGTGATGAGACTCCGGGCGATGATGGGCCTCGTGAGCGCGATGGCGTGCCTGGCGCAGCAGCCGGCCGCGAAGCCGGCGATCGAGATTCCGGCGGGGACCATAGTCGCGCTGGCGATGACCAGCCCGGTGTGGGCCAAGACGGTCAAGCTGGGCGACAGCGTCTATGCGGAGACCGCTTTCCCGGTGACGGTCAACGATCAGATGGCGATTCCTCCGCGCACGTATGTGAGGGGGCAGATCGACATTCTGACGCTGCCGAAAAAGTTATCCGGCCACGCTGAGCTGCGGGTGCAGCTTGCGCAGATGGTCTTCGCGGACGGCTCCGCGGTTTCGCTTTCGGATAACGCGCTGGCCACGATCAACGTGGTGGTGAGCCCTCGGAGCGACATCCTTCTGGACAACGGCACGCAGTTCGAGATGGTGCTCGAACGCCCGCTGACGTTGGATGGGGAGAAGGTTGCGGCCGCCGTCCGGATGACCAAGCCCGTCAAGGCCACTCCCTCGAAATCGGCCACGCGCTGCCGTCCCATTCCCGCCACTCAGGGATCGGAAGGAACGGTCATGCAGGGCTCGCCGCCGACCGTAATCCCCGGCACTCCGGACATTGTAATCCCCGGCGTCGGCGACGCGCCGTCGACCACAATTCCAGGCACACCGCCGACGGTGATCCCCGGCTCGGACGCGACCGTGATTGGAGCTACACCCGGGACGGCGGAGGTCCCGTGTCCCGCGCCGCCTTCGGTGGTGAGGCTGCCGGTGGCTCACAAGGAATCGTTCACGCTGAGCGGTTCGGTGCGCGTGGGCGGGCAGGGATTGGCGCGCGGCACGTATGACGCTACATGGGAAGGGTTGGGGCCGACGGCCGAGGTGCGGATCCTCCGGAAGGGGAAAGCGGTGGCCACCGCGCAGGCTCAGGTCACGGCACTGGGCCATGCGGCGCCGGATACCGAGTATGTGCCGCGCACGAATGCGGACGGCTCGCTTTCGCTCGATTCAATTCAGTTCGAGGGCCGGACGTTCGGCCTGCGTTTCGATCCGTAGGAGGGGCTCATGCGACTGCTCGTCATCACAGGACTCGCCGGCGCGTTGGCATGCCTTGCTCAAGCGCAGACGATCACGGTTCCGCAAGGGACCAGGATTCCGCTCAGACTCACCAGCCCGCTGAATACCAGGACGGCGCGGGCTGGGGACGCCGTTCGCGCGGAGACGGCGTTTCCCGTGGCCGTCGACACCAAGGTCGCGATTCCCGCGGGAGCTTACGTGGAGGGCGCGATCGACAAGGTCACAAAGAGCGGCGCCCACGCCGGGTTCGACATGCACTTCACGCGCCTGATCTTCGCCAACGGCTATACGGTGCCGATTTCCGGATCGAGCAGTTCGACGCTCACCGCCGATCTGGACCTGCCAGAAAGCCCGGGCGCGGCCGGCGGCGGGATGGCCAGCAGTCTTCAATCCTCAACGATGCCGACGCTGAGCCAGCCCTCGACGCCGGGGTCGAAGACGGGGCTCTTTGTCGGAATTGCGGTCGCGACGGCGGCCATCGCCATCATAGGGGCTGTCGTTTTCAGGGGCCACGGGGGCGGGATGTACCTGGACGCCGGGTCGTCGCTCGAGATGGTGCTTGCTGGCCCGCTACCACTGGATGGGGCGAAGCTGCCGGCGGGTCCATAGCCATAAAAAATGGCTATAATGGAATTGCTATGGATGTCAGCGTGGCCGAAGCGAAGAACCGGCTCACCCAGCTGATTCGGGCCGTGGAACAGGGCGAGTCCGTTGTCATCACACGCAACGGCAAACCGGTGGCCCAGATCGCGCCACCACCTGCCAAACGGCGCAGCGTTCGATTTGGCAGCATGCGCGGCCGCATCCTGCTGAATCCGGGCTGGGACGCTCCCGTGGATCTCGACCGCTTCCTAGAAGGTGGCATCTGACCGGCTACCTGCTGGACACCAACATCGTCCTGCTGGCGATGGCTGCGCCGGAGAGGCTTTCGGCGGCGGTGCGGGCGGCGGTCAAATCCGGACCGAACGTGCTGAGCGTGGTTTCCTATTGGGAGGTGACGCTCAAGGCGGCCAAGGGGAAGCTGATCGAGGTCGGCGACCCGCTCTCGTGGTGGCAGGCTGCTCTCTCCGATTTTGCGGCCACGGCGCTGCCGCTGCGGAGCGAGCATGTCGCCGAGATCTGGAATCTGCCGGCGATTCACCAGGACCCGTTCGACCGGGCACTGATTGCGCAGGCGATCGCCGAAGGCCTCAAGTTCGTCACGACCGACGCGGAGATCGGCCAATACGCCGGCGAGCGGCTGCGGGTTGTTCGCTGACTCAGCGCTCGCGCAGGAGACGCGGCAGGGGCTCGGCGCCGGCTCCGTTGGGGGCGGGTGCGGCGGCTTCTTCCTCGGGCACCTTGTCGCCTTCGCCCGGGGACAGGAAGAGATTCGACTCCACGTCGTGCTGGCGTGTGTAGAGGTCCCAATAGCGGCCGTGGAGCGCGAGTAGCTCCTCATGCTTGCCGCGCTCGAGGATGCGGCCGGCCTCGACCACCAGGATCTGGTCGGCGCGCCGGATGGTGGACAGGCGGTGCGCGATGACGAACGTGGTGCGGCCCTGCATCAGGTAGTACAGGCCGCGCTGGATGGCGGCTTCGGATTCCGAATCGAGGCTCGAAGTGGCTTCGTCGAGGATCAGGATGCGGGGCGCGGCCAGGATGGCGCGGGCGATCGAGACGCGCTGGCGCTGGCCGCCCGAGAGCTTGACTCCGCGCTCGCCCACGATGGTGTCGTACTTGTTTTCGAAGCCTTCGGCGAACTCATCCACGCGGGCGATGCGGCAGGCTTCGAGGATCTCCTCTTCGGTGGCGTCTGGGCGGGCGAAGGCCACGTTCTCGCGGATGGAGCCGTCGAACAAAAACGTGTCCTGCAGAACCACGCCGAGCCGCGTGCGGTAGGCATCGAGACGGATGGTGGCCAGGTCCATGTCGTCGATCCGGATGGTGCCAGCGTCCGGTTTGTAGAACGCCGCGACGAGACCGATGATGGTGGACTTGCCCGAGCCCGAGGATCCGACCAGGGCCGTCACGGTGCCGGGCTGCGCATCGAACGAGATGCCGTTGAGGACGGGCTTGCCGGGGTCGTAGGCGAACGAGACGTCGTCGAAGACCACATGGCCGACGATTTCCCGCGGGGCCGCGGTGCGCGAGGGATCTTCGTCCTCGGGGCGCTCGTGCAGCACTTCGCGCGTGCGGTCGAGGCCGGCGAGGGCTTCGGTAAGCTGCGTGCCGATGCCCACCACTTGAAATGCCGGGGCCACCAGGAAGGCCATGAACGCGGTGAAGGTGACGAAACTGCCCGGTGTGAGGGTGCCCGCCAGAACCTGGCGCGCGCCCACGTACATGACGAGCGCGCCCACTACGCCGAGCAGCACGGTGGCCGAAAGGCCCATCAGCGAGGTGGCGGTGAGGGCCTTCATAACATTGTCGAGCAGGCGCTGAACGCCGGCGGCGAACACCCCGGCTTCGCGCTCCTCCGCGTGGTAGCCCTTGATGACGCGCACGCCGCCGAGCGATTCGGTCAGCCGTCCCGTGACTTCGGCATTGATCTTGCCGCGGGCGCGGAAGATGGGGCGGATCGTACGGAAGGCGCGCCGCAGGAAGAGCATGAATCCGCCCAGGATCGCGAGCGCCATGAGGGTGAGGACCGTGCTGATGCGCAGCAGGACCACCAGCGCGAATACCGCCGTGACGATGCCGCCGATGAACTCGATGAGGCCCGTGCCCACCAGGTTGCGCACGCCCTCCACGTCGGTCATGATGCGCGAGACGAGCGCGCCGGTTTTGTTGGCGTCGTAGTAGGCGATGGGCAGGCGGCCCACGTGCGCTTGCACCTTCCTTCGGAGCTCGGCGATCAGGCGTTGGGCGGAGCGGGAGAGCAACTGCGTCAGCGTGAACGACGTCGCGCCTTGAAGGGCCGTGGCCGCCAGGACCGCGAGCACCAGCGGGACGAGCACGGCTACGTGATGCTTCAACATCACGTCATCGATGAGGTACTTGGTGGAGGCGGGGAGCACCAGGCCGGCGGCGCGGTTGATTCCGATCAGGACCAGGCCTACGGCAAGCTGCCAGCGGCGGGGGCGGATCAGCTCCCAGATATCGGGCCAGAGGGTTTTCAGGCGGACGGCGGACGTCTTCTCCGCCGATCCCGCGGGGGACGCGCCTCGGCCGCGGTGGCCGTGATTCATGGAGAGCTGT
>DATNLV010000363.1:0-8664 GCA_035602665.1 Bryobacteraceae bacterium
CGCAATGACGTGCGTGCCCTCCGCGACCCATTCGTTCTGAACCACCGGCGTTGGGGAGGCCGTGACGGTCACGACGACATCGGCTCCGTGCACCGCCGCCTCAGCGCTTTCCACGGCGCGAGCCCCGGTCTCAGCGGCGAATTGCCGCAGCCGATCCGCGTTCGGACTCCACACGCGCACTTCCTGAAAATCGCGCACCAGCCGCAGCGCTTCGAGATGGCTGCGGGCCTGCACTCCCGAGCCAAGAATGCCCAGGACCCGCGCGTCACGGCGGGCCAGCAGCCGCGCCGACAGCGCCGAAACCGCCGCGGTCCGCACCTCCGTGATATAGCGCCCGTCGAGAATCGCGTCAGCCTCGCCCGTTACCGGATCGAGCATCACGAGGATCGCCTGGTGGGTGCCGAGGCCGCGCTCCGTGTTGCCGGCGCAGATGGTCACGAGCTTCGCGCCGAGCGCCGGCAGCGACGGCACGTACGACGGCATCAAACCGAAAACTGACCGTTCGGCGCCGAACGGGAGCACCGTACGAACCGGCTGCTGAACCCGTCCGGCCGAAAATTCAACCAGCGCGCGTTCCATGGCCGCGATCAGATCGGGCATGCGCAGCCGGGCGCGGACGTCCTCTTCGTCGAAGAACCGTGGCGCCCTCACTCCGTGTTCCAGTTGACGCCGGTAGCCGGCAGCGTCGAAGTGGCCCCGAGACTCGGCGATCAGCCCGTCGGCGCCGAACCGCCATTCCTCGAATCCGCGGACGCGAACGCGGTGGCCCTGGCCCCCGGGCCCGGTGTTGGAACCGGTCAGTAGCCAGCTGTACACGACGCTTTCGCCGTGCGCGCGGAGCCCCTCCATACGCACCTCCAGATCCGGGAAAGCGGTCATGAAGCCTCGGGCGGCCTCGGTGATGGCGCCGCGTCCAACCGCCGGATCGCCGTCATTGATGCGCAGCGATCCGTCGGGCGAGAAGAAGGCGGCCACGCGGGCGGGGTCCTGGCTGCACCAGGCTACGGTGTAGCGCTCCGCAAAATCCCTCAGACGATCTGTCGCGTGCGTCAAACGTTTCTCTCCCGATCTGTAGAATCGGCCGATGGGCCTGTGCTATCGAATAGAGTGACACACCATGACCCTGACCTCCGGCACGAAACTCGGCCCGTACGAAATCCAGTCGCCGCTCGGCGCAGGCGCCATGGGCGAGGTGTACCGCGGCCGCGACACCAGGCTGGGACGCGATGTGGCGCTGAAGATCCTCCCGGAGTCGTTCGCTCGCGACCACGATCGCCTGGGCCGTTTCGAGCAGGAAGCGCACGCGGTTGCCGCGCTGAACCACCCCAGCATTCTGGCCATCTACGACGTGGGGCAGTACAACGGCGTTCCCTTCCTGGTCTCCGAACTGCTGGAAGGCGAGAGCCTGCGCGCGGTACTCGACCGCGGCGCTTTGCCGCAGCGCAAGGTGATCGATTACGGCGTGCAGATCGCGCAGGGCCTGGCGGCCGCCCATGAAAAGGGCGTGGTGCATCGCGACCTCAAGCCGGAAAACCTGTTCATCACACGGGATGGCCGCGCCAAGATTCTCGATTTTGGACTGGCGAAGGTGGCGCCCAAACCCGGCGCGGGGCCGGACGGCAACACCATGACCAGCGCGCACACCGAAGCCGGCGTCGTGATGGGGACGGCCGGCTACATGGCGCCGGAGCAGGTGCGTGGCCAGGCCGTGGACGCCCGCACGGACATCTTCGCGTTGGGTGCGGTGCTGTACGAAATGTTGTCGGGCCAGGCGGCGTTTCGCCGCGACACCGCCGCGGAGACCATGACGGCGGTCCTGCGGGAGGACGTGCCTGAATTCCCGGCGTCGCAGTCTCCGGTCGCGCCCGCGCTCGATCGCATCGTGCGGCGGTGCCTGGAAAAGACTCCCGAGCAGCGCTTCCAGTCGGCGAAAGACTTGGCCTTTGCGCTGGGCGTTCTCTCCGGTTCCGAGGGCAGCGGCGCGGCGCGTGCGGCCCAGGCGGCAGCGGGTGCGGGGAGGCGCTGGCTGTGGGCTTTCGTGGCCCTGGCGCTCGTGGCTGTCGCAGCCGGCGCCTGGTTCGTTTCGCGAAGGCAGCCGGCAGCGGATCGCGTGCAGTTCGCCATCGCCGTCCCCGGCGAGGTCAGCGATCCGGCGCTATCGGCGGATGGCAGCATGCTGGCGTTCGTTTCTCCGGACGAGGCGACCGGCGCGCCCATGCTCTTCGTGCAGAAGGTGGGGACGCCGAAAGCCACCGAGTTGGCGGGTACAGAGGGCGCGAGCTATCCGTTCTGGTCGCCGGACGACGCGTACGTGGCGTTCTTTGCCAACGGGAAGCTGGAAAAAATGGCGGTAACCGGCGGGCCTGCGCAGATGCTGGCGAGAACCAACCATCCGCGCGGCGGGAGTTGGAGCGCCAGGAACGTCATCCTCTTCGCGCCGGATGCGGGGGGTCCGATTTGGAGAGTGAATGCCGATGGCAGCCAGGCCACACCGGTCACGCCCAAAACGCTGACCAGAGGACAGACCTCGCACCGTTGGCCGCTGTTCCTGTCGGACGGAGACCACTTCCTGTTCCTGTCGGCGAGGTTTGGCTCGGCGGTAGAGAGCCGCGGCTCGGCCATCTACCTGGGTTCGCTGACAGGAAAAGAACTGAAGCCTCTCTTCACGGCGCGCTCGAACCCGGGGTATGCGTCGGGCTACGTGTTTTATGTGGACGACAAGAAGGCGCTGAGAGCCGTGCCTCTGGATGTGTCGAAGGGCTCTGTCGCTGGGGATCCGCGGTTGATCGTGGGTACGGTTGGCTATCAACCGTCGGTGTTCTGGGGCGCGTTCGCCGTGGCTGCGAACGGGACCGTCGTCTACAGCGAGAGCGCGGCGGCGGCGCAATCCGTGTTGACCTGGCACGACCGCGCGGGCAGGGAACTGGGACAGGTTGGCGAGGCCGCCGTGCAGGCGAACCCGTCCCTTTCTCCCGACGGCGCCCGCGTGGCGGTCGACATCACCGACCTGAAATCGAGCAACCTCGACGTTTGGATCCGTGACATCAAGAGAGGGGCCAGCGCCCGTTTCACGTTCGACCCTTCCGAGGAGACCACCGGCGTCTGGTCCCGGGACGGCAGCACGATCGCCTACCGCTCGAACTCGGGTCAATCGAGCGTGGTTCTCAAGAAGGCGGACGGCCTCGAGCCCGAAAGAAGGCTTCTGCGCGCCGGCCATGAGGCAGAAGACCTTGGGGACGCCGACGTCTACGACGTCATCCCGAACTCCTGGACTCCGGACGACAGCCAGGTGCTCTGTTCGACGCAGTCAACCCTGGAGAGTGGTGTGGACTCGCGCCTGGTGCTGGTCCCGATCGCCGGCGGCAAGCCAACGCCTTTCCTGTCCAGCCAGACGAGTAAGTCGAACGGGCAGATTTCCGCCAATGGTAAGTGGGCCGCCTATGCCTCGAATGAGTCCGGCGACTGGGAGGTTTATGTCACGACATTTCCCGGAGCGGCGGGTAAGTGGCAGATCTCGCGCGGCGGCGGAAGCGAGCCCCGCTGGCGCGGTGACGGCAAGGAAATCTACTATCTCGGGCCGAGCGGCATGTTGATGGCGGCGCCGGTGGACGCCGGCGCGACATTCTCCTCCGGAACGCCGGCGCCGCTATTCCAGGTGCGCGGGCGCGCGCCCATTTCCTCGACCGACCTGTTCACTTACGACGTTACGAAAGACGGCCAGCGCTTCCTGGTCAACCAATACGTCAAGCCGCTGGAGGTTGCGCCGCTGACCATCGTGCAGCACGCCCTCGCCGATCCACCGAAGTAAGTGGGAGTAACTTCGTCAGGTCTTCCGCGGCGCCAGGCCTTCCCACATGGCGCCCACGGTCTCGCGGACAATCTTCGGATCCATGCGGCCGTCGTGCGCGCCCATCCGTTCGAAGAACACCACGGTTTGGGCGATCGACCACACCAGCAGCGCCGCGGCGCCCGGATTCACGGGGCCGATACCGCCGGCGCGCTGTTCCTCCACAAAGAACTGAACCAGGCCGCCCCGGAGTTGCGATAGCGGCGTGTCGGGGTGGCGCCGGGTGAACTCTTCAAAGCGAAAGGACGGGTGGGCCACCAGTGGCAGCAGCACCGGAAACGTCTCGCGCCAGTATTCGATCATGGCGAAGGTGAGTTTCTCGAGCAGCGCGCGCCCCTTGCTGCGCGGATGATGCAGTAACTTGTGTAAGTCCGCCGCGGGAGGGATCATGGCAGCGAAGAATAGATCGTCCTTGGTCGGGAAGCGCTGAAAGATTACGCCCTCGGATACCCCGGCCCGCCGCGCTATCTCCTTCGTCGAGGCGCCGAAGCCGCTCTCGACGAAGACCGCGCGCGCGACGTCCAGGAGCTCGACGTCGGATATCAGCTTCTTTCGGCCCATCGCACACGACGATACCTCACGGCTTGCGCGCCAGCAAGTAGAGCGTGCCGGGTTGGGTGCCTTCCTCGACGATCTTGAAGCCCGCGTCGCGCAGAAAGTCCTCCCAGTCGCGAGGCCCGTGCATGTGGCTGTGCATGACAACCGGGCCCCAGGCGATATCGAGCCAGAACTCCTTCGTGACAAGGATCAGCAGAAAATCGCCGCCGGGCTTCAGCACTCGCGACGCCTCGCTCAGCGCTTTGCCGATCCCGTTGTGATTGAGGTGATCGATGGCGTAGGCGCTCACTACGGCGTCGAACGAGTTCGACGGGAGCGGCATCTCCCGCATGTCGCCCGCTTGCACCGTGGCGCGGCCATCCACTCCGGCGGCCCGGAGGTTGGCCATCAGCTTCTCGGTACCCTCTTCGACCAGCGGCTTCTTGTCGCCGGCGCCGAAATGCTGCTTGTAGGACGCGCCGAACTGATCGAGCGCCACCACCGTCGCCGCGGGGCGCGCTTCGAGCACCATCAGCGTGGAACGCCCCGTGCCCGCCCCCATATCGAGGACCTTGCCCGAGCCCGATGCCAGGAACGCCTGCGTGGGCAGCGTGGCCCGGCCGTTGACGTCCATCCCGAAGCGCATGATCACAAAGCCGGCGACCGCCCACAGGGTCAGGAAGACGAAGAAACCCAGCCAGACTTTCGACCACTTTCGCGCCAGCGCCACCAGGACCAGGAGCCCTCCCAAGGCCGCCACCGGCAGGTGGCCATACGAAATGAACCAGGGGTAGCCGAAGTCGATATGTGAGTGCATACTTATTTATAGCACGAAGCCCGGCGCTGTCAAGAGAGTTCTATGTTACCTTCCTGAGTGCGGAACGCAATATGGGCTCTCGCCCCACCATCGTAACCATCGGCGGCTTCCTCGGCGCCGGGAAGACTTCGTTGATTGTCGCCGCCGGACGGCTGCTTCAAGGCCGCGGAGTCAAGGCGGCGGCGCTCCTCAACGATCAGGGCGCCGAACTCGTGGATGCCAGCTTCGTCGAGGCCAATGGGATCGAGGCCGGGCAGGTGGCCGGCGGTTGCTTCTGCTGCCGCCTCTCCGATCTGGTCCACGCGGCCGAGGCGCTGCGCCACCACATGCCGGAGGTCATCTTCGCGGAAGCTGTCGGCAGTTGCACCGACATCTCCGCTACGGTTTTGCAACCGCTGAAGCTGGAGCATGCCGATCGGTTCCGCGTTGCCCCTTACACCGTCCTGGTCGATCCCGAGCGCGCCCGGCGATGGATGGACCCGGGCCTCGATCCCGAACTGGCGTTCCTCTTCTATAAGCAGATCGAAGAGGCGGACCTGGTGTGCTTCAGCAAGGCCGACCTCTTCACCCGGTTCCCGTCGCTCCCCGGCTGCTCGCCCCGGTTCCTCAGTTCGCAAACCGGGGACGGCGTGGCGGCGTGGCTGGACGATGTCCTCGGCGGCCGCTTCCGTCCGGGCGGGAAGATCCTCGAAATCGACTATGAGCGTTACGCGCGGGCAGAAGCGGCGCTGGCCTGGCTGAATTGCAGCGCCACCGTGACCATGACGTCTCCGGCCTCGCCCGCGTCCCTGGTCGGCCCGCTGCTCGAGGCGATCGACGCCGCGCTGACGGCCAAAGGCCTGGCCATAGCGCATCTGAAAGTGATGGACGAATCGCCGGCGGGCTGGGTCAAAGCCTCCATCGTCCGCAACGGCGGTGAGCCCTCCCTGCAGGGGAACCTGGACGCCGCTCCCGCCGTCGTGCACGAAATCCTGCTGAACGCCCGTGCGTCCGGATCGCCCGACGATCTCCGTCTCGCCGTGGAGACCCAACTAGCGGCGATCCCCGGCACGGCCAAAATTCACGCCATGCAGAGCTTCAGCCCCTCGCCACCCAAGCCCGAAAAACGTCTGGACTACGTGGTCACCCAATCGGACAAACACTTCTAGCCACGAATGAACACGAATGCACACGAATAAAACAAAAGCTTCAAAGCCGCTTCTTGGTTTTTCTTATTCGTGTTCATTCGTGTTCATTCGTGGCCAGTCTTGTTTTTGACTTTTTCCGTGGCCGGCGGTCCAGTGCCGTACTGCACCACCACGGAAACGCGGCGGTTGCGGCTGTCGAAGGGGTCGGCGGCGTTCAGCGGGCGCTTGTCGGCGAAACCGCGAATTTGCACCACCTGCTCCAGGCTCAGGCCGCTTTCCATCATGCAGCGGCGGGCCGAATTGGCCCGGTCCACCGACAATTCCCAGTTGGTATAGCCATTCAGGTCCGAGAAGCGATACGGCCGCGCGTCGGTGTGTCCCTCCAGCACCACGTCGTTTTTCAGCCGCGCCAGTTCGCGCCCCAGCACGGCCAGCACCCGGACCCCGCTCGAGCTGGGCTCGGGCCGGCCGCTCTCGAAGAACAAGCCCCGCTCGGTCTCGAGCAGCTCCACGCGCAGGCCCTCCGGGGTCACGCTGATCTGCACCTGCTTTTTCAGCTTCTGGAACTCCGGTAGAGACTGGATGGCCTGTTCCAGCTTCTCTTTGAGCTGCTGGACGTTTTCCTTGGTGATGGAGACGCTCCCCGGGCCTTTGCCCCCAGGGCCTCCCTCCGCATCTCCCCAGATCCTCGCGTGCCCTTTAGGATTTCGGAAGTAGGCCGCGACCGAGCGCTGCACCTGGTGGCTCGCGTTCATCATCCACAGCACGATGAACAGCGCCATCATCGCCGTCACGAAGTCCGCGTATGCGACTTTCCACGAACCGCCGCGATGCTTTTCCGGCGCGCTCATCGCATGCGCGACCGGCGCCATGTCAGGATGCTCCGTCTTTTCAGTTTTTCGCGGTGAGAGCACTGGTTTGGACCTGCGCTACCGCGGGCAGCTTCACCTCGCGGCGGAACGTGGCGGTCATGGACACGAACGACGGGCGCAGCTCCGCCGGAATCGAGCGCCGCGCAAACTCGGCCGCCAGCAGCGGGCTCGACCCGCGCGCGAAGGCGTGCAACCCGGAATAGAGACACTGGAACAGGTGCGACCGCGCCTCGTTCCCGGATTCCAGGCGCGAGGCCAGCGGCCCCACGATGCCGTAGCACAGAAGGATGCCCAGGAAGGTGCCCACCAGCGCCGCCGCCACCTTCTGGCCGATCAACTCCGGCGCGCTTCCGAGCGCCTGCATCGTCACCACCACCCCTAGCACCGCCGCCACGATTCCCAAACCGGGCAGCGAATCGGCCAGCATGTTCAGCGCGTTCACCGGAGCGTGCCGCTCGCGCCGTTGCACCTCGGCGTCGATGTCCATCAGGTGCGCCAGTTCTCCCGGCTGCGCGATTCCGCTGGTCACCATGCGCAGCGAGTCGCACAGGAACACCCTGGCTCCCAAATCCCGGAATTCGGGATAGGCCTGGAACACGGAACTCGCGTCCGGGTCCTCGATGTGGTCCTCGAGCGACGGCATCCCCAGGCGCCGTCCGATACTGAACAGCTCGTACATCATCTTGAGCACCGCCTCGTAATAGGCGGACGTGTAGGGGGAACGGCGGAAAACCGACAGCGTGCCCTTCAGCAGGCCGCGCACCGACGCTTTCGAGTTGGCCACCAGCAGGATGCCCGCCGCCGCGCCCAGGATGATCAGCACCTCCGAGGGCTGCACCAGCACCAGCAGATTGCCCTGCTCCATCAGGAACCCGCCCATGACGGCGGTTAATACTACGAGAATCCCGATCAGGACCAGCATCGTTTTCGCTGCCGGTTGCGGACATCGCCGGCTTATCTCAGTCCACTTATCGGCCGCCGCGGCGGGAGTCTGACGGAAAGTTGGCCGCCTCAGGCGCCTGGGTGCCCGCACGCGGCCGAAAGTTCAAGGCGATTTTGGACTCCAGCCAAGCGCCCGCCGGCATTAGCGCAAAACGTGGCGTCCAAAGTCTCTTTAATCCGATCGGCGTTCATCGGCGTTCATCGGCGGCCATCAATCTTCTGAACGCGGCTTTACGCCAAAGCACGGCCCACCTGCTCACTCAGTTGCGCCAGGCTGAACGGCTTCCGCAGCAGCTGGCACCCCGGAACATTCAGATCCCTGCCCGTTCCGGTCATCACCAGCACGCGCACCCCCGGAGACAGCTCTCGCATCCGGTCGATCGCTTCCAGTCCGTCCATCACCGGCATGTCCACGTCGGTCACCACCAGCGCGATGCCGGAACGGTAGGAGCCGTAGAGCTCCACCGCCTCCAGGCCGTTGCGGGCTTCAAGTGGCGTGAATCCGAGCCCCATCAGCATTCG
>DATNLV010000367.1:0-7369 GCA_035602665.1 Bryobacteraceae bacterium
CCGGCAAAGCTGCATATGCGCGTGGTAGAAAACGGCGCCTTCCATATTGGTGTCGGCAAACGAGGTGTCGAAGACGTTGCTCTGGTTCAGCCCGGCGCCCGTGAGGACGGCGCCGCGAAAATCGCACTCCCGGATTCGGGCCTCGAGCAGCCGTGAGTAGCCGAGTTCGGCGCTGCGGAACTTGCTGTTGTGCAGCGTAGCCTCGGAGAGGTTGGTCCCCTCCATGCGGGACAGACTGCAATCCGAGTTGGCGAGAGATGCTCCGGCCAGATCGGCGCGCGAGAGGCTGGCCTGGCGCAGGTCGCAGCCCTCGATTTCGGCGCCGATGAGGTCCGCACCGATCAGGACGGCTTCAATCATCGACGTTCCGCGGAAGCGAGCGCGGCTCAGGTTGACGCCCTCGAGTTGCACGTCACTGAGGGTTGCGCCGCTGAAATCCGCCCGCAATCCATCCGGCCGCTGGGCGAGCCACGCCAGATGCGCCTCGAGCACGCGGCGCAGAGCGTGATCACGATTGAGCCCGCCAGCCTGTGGGCCGGTCGTAGACGACGGTTGCACGATGTTTCTATCGGCAGAACCGGGGAATGCCTTTACCGCCGGGCGTCCGGGGAGTGGCGGTCCGCTGGGGGCGAGGTCCGCTCGCTCACGCTCGCGGTTCGGTCAGAGGCCTTAACAGTTTATTAATCTTCTGGTATGCTGTAACCACAAGGTATTGGGTGACAGCCGGGAGAATGCAACACTGGATGGTGCGGATTAGGAAAGCTTCAGGCAGCCACTTCCTTGTGGTATCTTCATCTCAATGAAGGATTTCCACCAATGAGCGCTGTCGACGGGCCCACCGAACATGCGGATGATGCAAAGCAAGCGATGCGAATCCTCGTTATCGAGGACGAGAAGCGCATTGGCGAGTTTGTCGCTCGCGGTCTGGAGAGTGCGGGTTACACAGTGGAGTGGTCGGAGGATGGCGCAGGCGGACTAGAGCGCATGCATGCGACCGACTACGATCTGGTGATCCTCGACCTGATGCTGCCCGATATGGACGGGCTCAAGGTTCTGGAGAAGATCCGGAACCGCACAGCCAGTCCGCCGGTGCTGATTCTGAGCGCACTGGGCGCGGTGGACGACCGCGTAAAGGGTTTGGAGCGCGGCGCCGATGATTATCTTGGGAAGCCCTTCTCCTTTACCGAGCTGCTGGCGCGCGTCCGGGCTCTGCTGCGGCGCGGCCAACCCACTCCGGAACGGCTGCAGGTGGGAGATCTGAGCCTGGACTGCATCCGCCGCAAAGTGGCGCGCGGCGGCGAGCCGGTCGATCTTGCGCCTAAAGAGTTCAGCATCCTCGAATACCTGATGCGGAATCGCGGCCGTCCGCTGAGCCGCACCATGATCGTAGAGCACGTCTGGGACATGGACTACGACGGCCTGACGAACATCGTGGATGTCTACATCCGCCACCTGCGCAGCAAGGTGGACGACCGCTGGCCGCTGAAGCTGATCCACACCGTGCGGGGCGTCGGCTACATGATCGAGGCGGCCGAGACGGACACGGAATCGAAGGCCAGTTAACGGCCGGCGCGCGATGGCTCTCGAAATCAAGCAACGCGAACGGGAAGGCATCCTCATCCTCGACCTGACGGGGCGGATCACGGTGGGTGAAGAGGCGGGTGTGCTGCGGGCCGAGTTCGGCACGCTGACCGGCGCCGCGAATGTCGTCCTGAACCTGCAGCACGTCTCGTACATCGACAGCACGGGGTTGGGCGCGCTGGTTCTGGGCTACACGTCGCTGCGCAAGCGGGGTGGCCGGTTGATCCTGGAGAACCTCAGCCGACGGAACATCGAGTTGCTGCTTTTCACCAAGCTCACCACGGTGTTCGAGCTCTTCAACGACGAACAGGATGCGGTGAACAGCTTCTTCCCCGATCGCGAGATCCGGCGTTTCGACATCCTCGACTTCGTCAAGGAACAGACCAGCCAGGAGGGGATGTAGGGGGCAGGAGGAGACAGGAGACAGGAGCGGCGGGCTGATCGGTCTCTGCGGTAGGCTGGAGATAGATGGCTTTCTGGAGCGCAAAGAGGATGCTTCCCGCGGGGGCGCACGCGCCTGCGTTTCAGCTGCCTGACCTGGGGGGAACCGAGCGGACGCTGGCCGGGATTGTGGCCAACGGTCCGGCTCTGCTGGCGTTCTTCAAAGTGTCCTGCCCGGTTTGCCAGTACACGTTCCCGTTCCTGGAGCGACTGCACCAGGGCGCCGTTCAGATCGTCGGCATCTCGCAGGACAAGGCCGGAGCCACCGAGGAGTTCTGCCGGGAGTTCGGCGTCACCTTCACCACGCTGCTGGACGACCCCAGGAACTACGCGGTGAGCAACGCCTTCGCCATCGCCAACGTGCCGTCGCTATTCCTCATCGAAGCGGACGGCAGCGTTTCGGAGAGCGAGAGCGGGTTCTCCCGGCGGATCCTCGAAACGGTGGGCGAGCGCGCGGGCGTTTCCGTATTCCTGCCCGGGGAGAGCGTTCCGGCAAGCCGGCCTGGTTGAGGTTCTAAGAACTGACTCCCGGGAGGAGTCGCGAGGATGCCGAACATCGAAGACGTGCTGGGATCGGCGGCTGCCATTGCCAAGGGCATGGGCGTCACCCTGAGGGAGATGCTGTCGCCGACGGTGACGGAAACCTATCCCGACGAGCCGCCCACGTTTCAGGAGCGCTATCGCGGCGTACACGTTCTGGAGCGCGACGAGAACGGGATGGAGAAGTGCGTCGCCTGTTTTCTGTGCGCGGCCGCCTGCCCCGCCAACTGCATCTACATCGAGGCCGCGGAGAATACCGAAACCCAGCGCATCAGTGGCGGCGAGCGCTACGCCAAGGTGTATAACATCGACTACTCGCGCTGCATCTTCTGCGGCTATTGCGTGGAGGCGTGCCCGACCGACGCCATCACACACGGCCACGGCTTCGAGATCGCGGACTACAACACGTCGTCGCTGATTTACCGCAAGGACCGCCTGCTGCGGCCGAAGTGATCGGCCTGGACGAACTCAGGTGGACCAGCATGCCCTCCTCGCGGCAGGGCGCTCGCCGAAACCGTGAATATACGACGAATTCCAATTGACTTAGAAACCATCCCATGCTTTAATTCCGACATGGAGGGGCTGCAAGGGTGGGAGCTATGGAGATTATCGGCCTGTCTCCTCTCCTGGCTCGAACCAGCGGCGATCCCGCAATTAGCATCGGTCTGATTGATGGCCCGGTGTATCTTGACCACCCCGATCTGTCAGGGGGCCGAATCCAGGAGGTCTCACCCGGTGGTGCTTCCGTGTGCTCTCGGGCCTCGAGCGCAGCCTGTGTCCACGGGACTCTGGTGGCGGGCGTCCTGATGGCGCGACGTGACTCCGGCACGCCGGGTATTTGCCCCGGTTGCCGGCTCTTGATTCGTCCTATATTTGACGAAGCCCTGGGCTTGAAAGACCAACTTCCCAGCGCAACCCCGGCTACGCTCGCCGCCGCCATACGAGATGCCGTCGATGCAGGCGCTAGAATCTTGAATCTTAGCGCGGCGGTCGCACACCCTTCATCCCGGGGAGAGCGGCAGGTGGAGGAATCGCTGACTTACGCCGCGCGGCGCGAGGTGATTGTTATCGCCGCCGCCGGTAACCAGGGAACACTGGCGAGCTCCGCCATCACGCGTCATGCCGCGGTCATCCCGGTGGTGGGCTGCGATGATCAGGGCAGGCCGACTCAAGAATCGAATCTGGGATCTTCGATAGGCCGGCGCGGGTTACGCGCTCCCGGAAAGTCGGTTACCAGCCTCGCAACCGATGGGGGAGTCCGGACCTTTGACGGCACCAGCGCGGCTGCCCCATTTGTCACTGGCGCGATTGCCCTGCTCTGGTCGGAATTTCCGAATGCGACGGCCCGGGAGATTCAAGCGGCGGTACTACTGTCGGCGCGAGGGCCGCGCAATGCCATTGTGCCTCCTCTGCTGGACGCATGGGCTGCTTTTCACCACCTCGCGGGCACGCATGAATCGGTCCTTTGTGAAACGGGGGCCGCTCAAGCTAGTTAGTGGCATATGAGGATTAACCACCGGAAGACGGACGAGCCGCCGGTAACTGACTCCGCCTCGCAGCCGCGCAAGATCAGGTTGCCGGGGTTCCTGGTTGAGCACGAGGTCGGCCTCGGTGAAGTAATCAAGAAGGCCACGTACGCTGTGGGAATCACCCCTTGCGCCGGGTGCGCCAGGCGCGCGGCCGCGATGGATCGCTGGATTTTGTTTTCTCCCAGATCTCGATGAGACTAACAGAAGAGTGAGGTGCCTCGTGGACGGACTTACAGCCCAGAGCTGCCCCAGTTGCGGGACCGCAAACGTTCCATCCGGCGCGCCGGTGGCGCCGGCCTACATCTATTCAATCGGCCGAATCGAGCCGCGCTTTCCACGGCCTTCCATAGAGAAGGAATTTGCTCAGGCCATTGCCCGGAGTGACACAAAAGGGCTCACCGACAGGAAAGCGCTTCACTCGGTGCTTTCCAAACCGGAGAACCGGTATCTGGTTCGCCAGATGTGCTGGGTCATGTGTATCGGGGGTCTGGATACCTACATCCTTTTCCCGCGAGATCCGTCCGACTTGCACCTTCTGGTTGAAACCATGCGTGCCAACCCCGGCGGGCGGGATTTGGACGTGGTCATCGGCGTGAAAGGCCCCATGGCTCCGGCCGACTTGTGCAACGGGTTGATGGTTCCAGTAGTTGGCTTCGACCAGATTTACTCTTTTGACCGCGATGGGTTGATCGACGCGATTCCGAAGGCGGAGCGCGCCGCCAAGGACTTCCGCGCCGTTGCCGAGGAGTTGTTCGACCGGATTATGCAGATCACCGATAACGCGGGGTCGAGCGACGAGCACCGCGCCCTGAATTATCTGGCGCTTCGATATCACGCCGTCTACGCGCGCGCGGCGGAAGCCTTGGCGCAGAACTCGTCTCTGTCCGCCGTGGAGGTCAAGCCCTCCCCGCTGAGCGGCGTGCGGAAGATCGTGGACGTGGTATTCAGTTACACAAACCGAACCACGGATGTGACCGAGAAATCGTTCGTCCGCGTGGACGTCAGCGAGGAGTTTCCATATTTGGTCGCGAAACTCTCGCCATACTACGACCGTTAGCATGAGCGCCGGCTGGCAATTCGTCGAGGAGGAAAAATGCCGGTTCCTGGTTTCATTCGAGAGGACCTTGCTGTGGCGGACAGGGCGGCGTGGAGAGGCAGCATGTCCGATATGGCGGAGGAAGGCGGGATCGTCCCGGCGAGGGGCCCGGGCCCTCGGTGCGTCTGGTGGCAGAGATGGTTCTTTCCGGTGGCCTGCAATTTCGTCGATAGGAACATCGCTCTGCGACTGCCCGGATACGGGCGGTCGTTATGCACGATCTGGGAGATTCCTTTGGACCCGGTGGGGTGCGCGGCGCTTTAGCGACCGCGGGAGGCGAGGCAAATGAACGTACCACAGTTTACAGCAGAATTCGCTCTTTCCGGTCCCCGAGGCGCGCTTCCCTATAGCGGGCAGCGGGGCCGAACGGTGGGAGGCGCCCACCCCATAACTGCGGCCATGAGAGATCCCCAGGAGCAGGCATATCACGACTGTATGGTGGAGTGCCGCCAGGACGGGGGCAAGAACTGCGCCAGTCAGTGTACGCCCAAGACCGGGCCTACCGGCGACAACTCTACGCCGCTCGACTTGTGCCAGATCGAGTATGACACGCACCCGATTGGCGCCCAACTGCTCGATTGGACGATCCAACAGGTTCACAACTCGGGAGGCGTCACCCAGGACCAGTGTTACAGCATAGCGGTCGGCCTAGGCGCCGCGATCGGCGCCGCTATCGCCAAAGTGCCGTTTCCGTGGAGCCTGTTTGGCGCGCTCGCGGCAGCCGACATGGGAATCCTCGGAAAGTGCTTGTGCGACAAATACTATGGCTGAACCGCCCGCCAGCTCATTGTGCGTGGGACTTCGCGCGGATCGCCTTCACGTTGGTGCGAGCCGGCGCCTGGTAGGGACCGGGGAGGGCGGCGCACTGCTCGCTGAATTTCAGCGCGTCTCCATAGCGGGCGGCCTGGCCACCTTCGGCGAGGCGGTAGTTCGCCAGGCCCAGGAAGAACAGCGTCTGCGCCAGCATATCCTTATCGGCCTGCACGCTGGGTAGCGCGACGCGCAGCAACTTGTCCGCCGGCGCCCATTTGTTGACGGCGGCGTAGCTCACGCCCGCGATCCATCCGGCGCGGCCTTTGATCTGCGTCCTCCAGGTGGGCCAGTCCGCCTCGGCCACGCCCTCCGGCTTCTGGTTGGAATCCACGATCTGGATCGCGTGCTCGGCCGCTGCGATCGCCTTGTCGGGCTCCTTCTTCGCCATGTAGCTCTGGGCCACCGCCAGCAGCATCTCCGCCGAAGTTTGATTCGCGGCGATGCACTTCTCGGCGAACTCGAGTGCCTTCTCGCTCTGGCCGGTCTGCAAGTAGGCGAGGAACAGAGGCTGTGAAACCTTGGGCGCGTACTCGCTCTGCGCGTTGCGGGCCTGGAGCGCTTCGCCGAGTTGGATCCTAACCTTCGGGTCGGTGCTCTGGAGCAGCGCGGCGTAGAGCGCGTATTCGGTGTAGACGTCGACCTGCCTGGCATAATCGACATTGCGCTTCCAGGCATCGACGTCGTCCGCGGCCTGGGGCTGCGGCGATTGCACCAGCTTGCGCGCCAACTCGGAAGTCGTGGCCGACCACTTCAGCACTAGCGCGGGATCCTTCTTCGCTTCGGAGGCCTTGAGGCAGGCCTGCGCGGCCGGGACATCGTCAGGATCCATGGCGAGCAGCTTCTGCCCGGTCTCGAGCACCTTGTCGCTCTGCCCGGCCTTGGCATAGACGCCGATCAGCTGGTCGTAAGCCCAGGGGATGTTCTCGTCCTTGGGAAACTGCACCACGAACTGCTCGAGCAACGGGACCTTCTTCGCCTCGTCCGCCTCGGCCTCGATCTGCTGGAGCGCGCGGCCCTCCGGGACGTCCGGATTGATCCCGCCCAAAGAATGCCGCTGCGCGAAGGCCATCGGAACGGACAGCGCTACCGCCAAGAGAGCTGCTTGGATTCTAACCATTGCGTCTATTCTAGCCGGAAACTCCTCACGGAATCTCGACCGTCGCGTTTGAGGCCGCGAGCTGGTGGCCCTCCCGGTCGCGCACCACCACGCGGATCATGTAGGCGCCGACCTTCACGTCGAAGTCCGTGCCCACGCTGATTCCGGTGCTCAGCCGCCGGGTCATGTTCTGGTCCAGCAGCCGCATCTCCACCACCTTCTGCATTCCCGTGACGAAGTTCCCGTTGCGATCGAACAGGGTGGAGACGACGG
>DATNLV010000381.1:0-6521 GCA_035602665.1 Bryobacteraceae bacterium
GACTGGCTCGGTTAGCTACCCACTGGTCGTCGCGGGCAAGCCGCTCTTCGCGTTCGAATTCGCGATCCCCGTCACGTTCGAGCTGGCGGTGCTGTTCGCCGCCTTCGGCGCGGTGGTCGGCATGTTCCTATTCAACGGCCTGCCGCGCCTCTATCACCCCGTGTTCCAGCACTCGCGTTTCGAGCGCGCGACAGACGACAAGTTCCTACTCGCCATCGAGGCCGATCCCGCGGATTTCGACACGTTTGGAGCGGCCGACGTCCTGCGCGCGCTGGGCGGCAAGCATGTGGAGGTGATCGTCGAATGAAGCGCACCGCCATCGCGCTGTCCGTTCTGCTCGTGGCCGGCTGCGGCTCCCGCCGCACGCCGCCGCTCCAGATCTTCCCGGACATGAAGGACCAGCCCAAGTATCTGCCGCAGTCCGCGAGCCGGTTCTTCGGCGATGGCCGCGAGTTGCGACGGCCCGTTCCAGGGACGGTGGCGCGCGGCTACCTCAAGGACGATGACGCGTTCTATACAGGAATGCTCGACGGCGCCTTCGTCTCGAATCCGCTTCCGCTGGATCGCCCGACGCTCGCACGCGGCCAGGAGCGCTTCGACATTTACTGCGCCCCTTGCCACGACCGCACCGGCGCCGGCCGCGGCATCGTCGCGCTGCGCAGCTCCTGGCTCCCCTCCAACCTCACCGATCAGCGCATCAACCAGATGCCCGATGGCCAGATCTTCGACACCATCACGCACGGCAAGCGAACCATGCCCGGCTACCGTTTCCAGATCGACGAGCACGACCGCTGGGCCATCGTCGCCTACGTGCGCGCGCTCGAACGCGCCGGCGCGGGCACGGTGGCGGATGTGCCCGCAGAGCTGAGGAGCGAACTCAGATGACCTCGCACCTCGAAGAGCTTTTCGATTCCTACACCATCGACGTCCGCCTGTGGCGGCGAGGGCGCAACGTACTCGCTTCGATCGCCGCGTGCGGCTGGGTTGCCTGCGCGCTCGCATTCCGGCTCGATCCCGCGCGCTTCCACGCTTCGTACCTCGTCGCCTATGCCTTCTTCCTCACGCTCACGCTCGGCGCGTTGTTCTTCGTGATGCTGCAACACCTCACCGGCGCGGCGTGGAGCGTCACCATGCGGCGCATGGCCGAAAACGCGATGGTGCTCCTCCCGCTCGGCGTCGCGCTGTTCGTGCCGATCGCGTTGGGGCTGCCATCGCTCTATGAGTGGGCGCGGCCGGAAGCCGTTGCCGCCGATCCCATCCTCCAGGGGAAGGCGGCGTTTCTGAACCCGCGGTTCTTCCTCGTTCGTACGGCATTCTACTTCGCGCTGTGGAGTCTTTGGGCCTGGAAGCTTTACCGCAACTCGGTGCGCGGGACGGGTCTGCGCGCCTGTCAATCGTCCCAGCGATGGAGCGCGCCGGGAATGATCATGCTGACGGTCACCGTCGCCATGGCCTCCTTCGACTGGCTGATGTCGCTTGACCCGCACTGGTATTCCACCATGTTCGGCGTCTACGTCTATTCGGGCGCCGCACTGGCGTTCATCGCCGCGCTGATTCTGATCCTGCTGGCATTGCGCGGGGCCGACGTGCTGCGCTACTCGGTGAACCACGAGCACTATCACGACCTCGGTAAGTGGCTCTTCGCGCTCACGGTCTTCTGGGCCTACATCGCCTTCTCGCAGTACATGCTGATCTGGTACGCCAACCTCCCGGAGGAGACCGCATGGTTCCGCGACCGGTTGGTGGGAAGCTGGCGCGGCGTGTCGATGCTGCTCGTGGTCGGCCATTTCCTGGTGCCCTTCTTCGTGCTGATTTCCCGGGCTGCTAAGCGCAAGCTCGGCCTGCTCGCCGCGGCCGCCGCCTGGGTGCTTTTCATGCAGTACACGGACCTCTATTGGATCGCGATGCCCATCTTCTCGAAGAGCGGCGTCACTCCGCACTGGATCGACCTGGCCGCGCTGGCTGCCGTGGGAGGAACCTTCGCGCTGGCCTTCTGGTGGCGCCTGCGCGCGCACCCGCTCGCGCCCGTCAACGACATCCGCTTCGAGAAAGCGCTGGAGTTTACCAATGTCTGAGAAGGCCGCCGGATTCGAAACCACCGAGCCGCGCAGCGGAGCGATCGCGCTGGTGGGCGCCGGCATCGTGATCCTGCTCGTTCTGGTGATCGTGGGCGTGGAGGCTTACTACGACCGGGTTCGGGACCAGCAGATCTTCGTCAAGCAATTGCAGCCGGTCTCGGAAGACCTCAAGGCCCTGCGCGCGCGAGAGGACACCGACCTCAACTCGTACCGCTACATAGACCGCGCCAAAGGCTCCGTAAGGCTGCCCATCAACCGAGCGATGGATCTGCTGGTCGAGGAGGCCCATGCGAAACGGTAGGCTTCTTCTCTGCCTTCTGGCCGCGGCCGTCGCTCTCGCAGCAGACCAGCCGTTACCGCCGGAACTGCGAGGCGTGGGAGTGGATGAGCATTTGGGCCAGAGCGTCGACCTCAACCTCACCTTCACCGGCGAGGACGGATACGCCGTCCCGCTGCGCAGCCTCTTCCACCAGGGGCGGCCCGTGCTGCTGGACCTGGTCTATTACTCCTGCCCGATGCTCTGCACCCTGGTGCTGAACGGCCAGACCGCCGCGTTGAAGAATGTCCCGTGGACTCCCGGCAACGAGTTCGAGGTCGTGACCATCTCTATCGATCCCACCGACACCTTCGACCTCGCCCAGCGCAAGCGCGCCTCGTATCTGGAGAGCTACGGCCGCCCCGCCGCCGGCTGGCACTTCCTCACCGACGACCACGGCAACGCGAAGAGACTTGCCGAACAGCTTGGCTTCCGTTACCGCTACGACGAGAGCCAGAAACAGTACGCGCATCCCGCCGTCGTTATGATTCTTACGCCGGAGGGCAAGGTGTCCCGGTATCTCTACGGCATTCACTTCAGCCCGCGCGATCTGCGCCTGGCACTTACGGAGGCGTCCGAATCGAAGTTTTCGCTCAGCACCGACCGCATTCTGCTGTACTGCTTTCATTACGACCCGCAGACTCACGGCTATGTGCTCTTTGCCACGAACCTCATGCGCGCCGGTGGCGTGCTGACCGTGCTGATACTGGGCTTTGTCCTCCTGCGCTTTTGGCGGCGCGAAGGAGCCGTCGCGCTATGAACGCCTGGATCCGATCTATCCTGATGCCCGTACAGGGCACGGCCTACGCCGGCCGCGTCGATCACCTCTACCTGTTCCTGATCTACGTGAGCGCGTTCTTCTTTCTGTTGGTTGCGGGCCTCACTGGATACTTTGTGATCCGCTACCGCCGCCGTGGCCCCGGCGACCGCACGCCGAACATCAGGCATCATCACGGTCTGGAAATCGCGTGGACGCTCATTCCGCTGGCCATCGTGATTTACATCTTCTTCTGGGGCTTTCACAGTTACGCCGATCTTACTGTAAGTCCCGCGGACGCTCTCGAGATTCAAGTAACAGCCAAGAAGTGGCTATGGCAGTTCGAGTATCCCAACGGCGTCCGGACCATCAACGAGCTACACGTTCCCCTAGGCAAGCCGGTCAAGCTGGTCATGACTTCCGAGGATGTGATCCACGGCTTTTTCGTCCCAACGTTCCGGATTAAGCAGGATGTGGTCCCGAACACTTACACCCAGCTTTGGTTTCAGGCCACGGTGCCCGGCATGCACCAGCTCGAATGCACGCAGTATTGCGGCCAGGGCCACTCCACCATGCTGGCGAAGATCTTCGTGGACGATGAGAAGAAATACGCCGACTGGCTCGCCACCGGCGGCGACCTGGGCAAGAACATGCCGCTGGCCCAGTTCGGCGCGCTGCTCTATGACAGCCGCGGCTGCAAGACCTGTCACTCGCTCGACGGCGTGCGAGGACAGGGGCCGAGCTTCAAAGGAATCTGGGGACACCCGGTCAAACTCTCCGATGGGAAATCCGTGATGGTGGACGAGAACTACGTCCGCGAGTCGATCCTGTTTCCGCAGGCCAAGATCGTGGCCGGCTTCGAGCCCATCATGCCTACGTTCCAGGGCCTGCTGCGCGAGCGCGAGATCCAGGCTCTGATGGAATTCGTGAAGGCACAGAAATGAGGCGCGTGGCGAGTGGCTGGGGCGAAGCTGGCAAGGCCCGCCTCGATCCACAGGGCACAGGCCACAAGCCACCAGCCAGCGGGGAACCGACAATGGATAACTACCTGAATTCGCCACGGGGTTTCAAGTCGTGGCTGACCACAGTCGACCACAAACGGATCGGTGTGATGTATCTGGCCTCGATTCTGTTCGCCTTCCTGCTGGGCGGAATCTTCGCCATCCTCATACGCATCGAGCTACTCAAGCCCGGGCATAACATCATGAGCGCCGACACTTACAACCGCGTCTTCACGCTGCACGGCGCGATCATGATCTTCCTGTTCATCATCCCCTCCATCCCGGCCGCGCTGGGTAACTTCGCCCTGCCGCTTATGCTGGGCGCGAAGGACGTCGCGTTCCCCCGACTCAACCTCGCCAGTTACTACATATACGTGGCCGGGGCCCTGCTGGCGATCTCCGCCATGGTCGCCGGCGGCGTCGATACCGGCTGGACGTTCTACACCCCTTACTCGACCACGACCAACGGCTCCGTGGGCCTGATGACCTTCGCGGCGTTCGTCCTGGGCTTCTCCTCGATCTTCACCGGCATCAACTTTATCGCCACCGTCCACAAGCTTCGCGCGCCGGGCATGGGCTGGTTTCGCATGCCGCTGTTCGTCTGGGGGATGTACGCCACCGCCATCATTCAGGTGCTGGCGACGCCGGTCCTCGGAATCACGCTGCTGCTGATCATCATGGAGCGCGTGTTCAGCGTGGGCATCTTCAATCCTCAGCTTGGCGGCGACCCGATTCTGTTCCAGCACTTCTTCTGGTTCTATTCACATCCGGCCGTGTACATCATGATTTTGCCGGGCATGGCGATCATCTCCGAAGTGATCCCGTGCTTCTCGCGCAAGACCATCTTCGGGTACAAGGCCATCGCCTACTCGAGCATCGCCATCGCGGGCGTGAGCTTCCTGGTGTGGGGACACCACATGTTCGTAAGCGGCCAATCGCCCCTCGCGAACGTCATCTTCTCGTTCCTGACGTTTCTGGTGGCCATTCCCTCGGGCGTGAAGGTGTTCAACTGGATCGCCACCATGTACAAGGGCTCGATCTCTCTCGAAGCGCCGATGCTCTACGCCATCTCGTTTCTGCTGCTGTTCGCCATTGGGGGATTGACGGGCTTGTTCCTGGGCGCTCTCGCGACCGACGTCCACTTACACGACACTTACTTCGTCGTGGCCCATTTCCACTTCGTCATGATGGGTGGCACGGTGATGGCCTTCCTTGCCGGCTTGCACTTCTGGTGGCCGAAGATGTTCGGCCGGATGTACTCGGAGAAGTGGGCGCGCGTCTCGGCCGCGCTCATCTTCGTCGGCTTCAACGTCACCTTCCTGAGCCAGTTCGTGCTGGGCAGCCGCGGCATGCCGCGCCGCTATTACAACTATCTGGACCAGTTCCAGCCGCTGCACGTCTTTTCGACCGTCGGCTCCTGGGTTTTGGCGCTCGGCTTTGTGATCATGGCGGGGTACCTGTGGGCATCCCTGCGGAAGCCGATGGACGCGCCGGCGAATCCGTGGGGCGCGGTCGGCCTGGAGTGGCAGACCAGTTCTCCTCCGCCCGAGCACAACTTCGAAACCGTTCCCACTGTCACGGGCCAGCCGTATGACTACTCGCCGCAGGAGCCCGAGCCCGCGGAGGTCCACGCATGAGCGCGACCGCCACGTCGCAGGGGGAATTCCTCCAGCATCATTTCACCACCCCGGAACAGCAGGCCGACGCGGGCAAGATCGGCATGTGGCTATTCCTGGTGACCGAGATTCTGCTCTTCGGCGGGCTGTTCGTGGGCTTCGCCATCATGCAGTCGCTCCACCCGAAGGCCTTTCTCGAAGCGCACCATCACCTGGACCGCATGCTGGGTTTCATCAACACGGTGGTGCTGCTTACGTCCAGTTACACCATGGTCATGGCGGTCCACAGCGCGCGCACGGACCGCCGGAAGCGGGTCGTCGTCTATCTGTTGCTCACGCTGATGTGCGCCAGCATCTTTCTGGGTATCAAGTATGTCGAGTATTCGCACAAGTTCCACGAAGGCCTGCTGCCGGGCCGCTTCTACTCGCACAAAGGCGACACGGTGCCCGGTCAGTTCATGTTCTTCAGCTTCTATTTCATGATGACCGGCCTGCACGGGATTCACATCCTGGGCGGCATGGCCATAATCGCCTGGGTGTTGCGCCGCGCCGTCCGCGGCGATTTCTCGCACAGTTACTACACACCGGTGGACCTTGTCGGCCTTTACTGGCACTTAGTGGATTTGATCTGGATTTACCTGTTCCCGCTCTTGTACCTGATCCAATAGGAGACCGAGGATGGACGCACACGCGACGGCGGCAAGCACCTACGCAAAGGTCCTGGGGGCGCTGCTGGTATTGACCGTGATCACG